>JAASTM010000500.1 GCA_021767325.1 Spirochaetales bacterium | reverse complement strand
GCCGGGGCGCCAGACCCCCCGTTCGCCGTAGATAAAGCCCTTGATGCCGCGGCGGGCTTCAACCCCGTCGACTGCAAAGTCGCTGAGGCTGAGGGAGGCCCCGTCATCTATCCGCATCCAGCTGCGCATACCCTCTTTTTCCGCTTCCAGGGCGAAGGGCAGCCCCCCAACGGGGATGTTAACATATCCGGTGGCGTCGGTTTCGCCGCTGCCCATTACCTGCTGCTGGTAGTTGTATACCCGCACCACGGCCCCCGCTTCCGGGTCGGTACTGACCAGATTGCGTACATAGGCGTGCACTCCCGAGGCATCCGCCTTTTTCGCAATTACCCCCAGGTCGGAAGCCAGAATACTCACCTCTTTGTCGTGTACCAGGTAGTAGGAGGGGGCGCAGGGATTGTCGCGGTCGCGCCAGTTGTAGTAGCTGTAGAAATCGTCCCAGCGGGTGCTGTAGCTGCTGCTGTCCCAGTCGCCCCGGGGAAAGGGTAGCTGCGCTGCCTCGCCCTCGGCTGGACAGGGGTAGAGCGAGGAGGAGGGGCGGAAGGAGAGGTGTACCTGGTAGAGAGCCCCCGGCTCCTGTTCAAAAAAGGTGGAAAGATCGAGGTCGAAGCGGTTCCACTCGTAGAGATTCACCCCCTCTTTTCCTTCCAGCGAAATCGTATCATGGGCTACCGGGCGGCCCACCTTTTTAATGCTGTTGTTGCCCCGGACATCCCGGTTGTTCTGCAGAAACTGTACCATGTTGTCGGTGAAGATCCGGATTACCTCCACGTCGATCGATTTCAGACTCACTGCCCGGATGGGAATGAGATGATTATCGGTGCTGGGCAGGATACCGCCCGGAATCATGACCTCTATTTCGGGCTTGGGGTAGCGGGCCGGGATGGTGAACTCGACCTCCCGTCCCAGCTCGGCTCCGTTTTCCGCCCGGATCGACGGATGAATGCTGACCTGCCGCTCCTGCCGGCGACCCGGACCGGCATAGACCAGGACTTTAGAGCCTTCGATGTTGAGCGGCAGATCGTCGCGATCTTCAATCGAAACGAGTCCGGTTAAATCCTGCTCCGGATCGAGGGGCATGGAGAAGTTCAGTTCTATACCGCCCTCCTCATCGGCCTTTACATGATACGAGAGGAAGGAGAAGTTTCCGATACCCGGTACTATGAACTCCATCTCTTCGGTTCGGTCCACGCCGAATCCTTGCCCGGCCAGCTGCAGTGTCTCCTTGCGGTCCTCCGCCGCGCGCTCGATACCGAAGATGGTAAAAGAGTGGAGGCGCTTATCGGCACCGTGGTTCCACTCGATGCGCTCGTAGTCGGCACTGCTGGTGAGGGCCGCCTCGATTTTTTCGGGGGCGGCGCTGTCGGCGGTACGGATGCGGCCGCGCAGCTCTAATTCTTTGTCATAAGAGCTGTCGGTGAGTTCCAGCTCGAAATTCTGTTTTTGTGTGGAAAAGACGAAGGAGAACACCGACTTCTCCTCCGGAATATCATATACCTGAGAAAGGTCTACTCTTCCCTGGAACACGGTGCCGGAGGGCAGCGGCTGATCGGGGATGAACACCAGGGTGGCCGGGTCCTCCAATTCTACCTCTCCCTTGAGAGCCGGATCGAAGGAGAGCATCTTCTGAGAGTCTGCCCGGTCGATGGCAGCCGGCGGATTTGCCAGGGTCACCTGAATGGCTTCATTCCGGCGGATCACTCCGGCGGTGTGGCTGCTGATGTACTCGGTGTACGCCTCCATCGATGAGCTCTCCGGCAGCGGCTGGGTCCGGCTTTGTGCGCCGGTCTGCTCGCCTTCACCGCTGCAATTTACCAGCAGCAGGCCGAGTGTGAGTATTCCGATGAAAATCAACCGGTACAAGAGTGTGTTTTTTGACATGTGTAGACTCCCCTTCGATATGTACTGAATCAGCTCCATAGTAGAACAAGCCGCCTTCATGAGCAAGTTAAAACTTGACATTGCTGTTAAGAAGGTGTATATTCTTATTGAGAATGATTATCAAAAAGGAATCAACTGTATGGGAATAGATGAGAATAACAACTGGACGCCGGGTGCCGGCGGAGGCTTCGGACGCGGAAAAGGGCGCGGCCGGGGCCGCGGCGGCGGATTCGGTCCGGGCTGCCGGGGTGGTCACGGAGGAGGCGGCCCCTTCCGGGGGCGAGGTTTCCGCCTGACGGTGCCGCGGCAGATCATCCTGGAGATACTCGAGCAGGCCGATGAATACCTGAGCGCCGACGATGTGTACCTGCAGGTGCACGAGCGACATCCGGGGATTGGATTGGCCACGGTGTACCGTACCCTGCAGCTGCTGGCGGAGATCGGGGTAGTCCACCGGATCGATACCGGCGAGGGCAAGGCCCGTTTCAAGCTGGCCGAGCAGGAGGAGCTGCGCCACCGCGAGGTGCTCATCTGCACCAACTGCAACCGCAGCTTTCCCGTACAGAAGATTCCCGAAGATCAGCACAGCCTGCTGGACCGAATAGAGGAGATGGTAAAGGCATCCGAAGGATTCACGGTGCAGCAGAATGTGATGCAGCTCTACGGCGTATGCCGGGAGTGCAGTGAAACCAAGCAACAACAATAGAACGGGATAGAATCCCGAGGAGGTAAATTATGCCACGAGGAGACAGAACAGGACCTAATGGAATGGGACCGATGACAGGACGCGCATTCGGTTTTTGTGCCGGATACGATGCACCGGGATATGCGAGCGCACCAGGACCGGGCCGCGGAATGGCCTGGGGCGGCGGCCGCGGCATAGGCCGCGGTATGGGCCGGAGGATGGCTTACGGCGGCCGTGGAATGGCCTGGAACCGGCCCGAAATGCCGGCGGCTCCCGAGAATCGGCGTGCGATGATGGAAGATGAGATGGCGGCCCTGGAAGAGCGCATGCAGTACCTCAAACGCGAAATGGACGCCCTGAACTCCGAGAAGAGGGAAGACTGACAT
>JAASTM010000499.1 GCA_021767325.1 Spirochaetales bacterium | reverse complement strand
GATCGGCCTAAAGCGGGAGTACTACGATGAAAACGGTCAGGTGTATAAAACCCTGAATATTGAGGAGTACGAAGAGATCGACGGCTACTGGGTAATCACCAACATGAGTATGAAAGACCTGGACCGAGACCACTCGACCCGGATTGAAATGGAGAATGTCAAATTCGACACCGGACTGACCGACAGCTTTTTCTCCGAACGGCAGATGCAGCGCGGTCCGCGCCGGTAGAGACTACTAGACAAGGAGGATTTTATGAAAACTCTTACTTATATTAATAATCGAAAAGGCGCCCTCAGCCTGGCCCTTCTGATGATACTGGCACTACTGGCACCGAACCTGCTGACGGCCAAGGATATCGATTTTACCGGTATGCTGCGCAGTTACACCGCCGGCCGGATAAGCAAAGGCGACCTGCCGATCGTTGAACAGACCGCAGACATTAAAATGGAGGGATGGGGCGATGACACCCACATCCTGCTCAACCCCTATGCCTACATCGGAGCCGACGGCGAGCCCGAAATCGGCATTCGCGAGGCATACATCGACTTCTATCTTCCGTCCATGGACGTGCGAGTCGGAAAACAGGCCATTGTCTGGGGAAAGGCAGAAGGGGCGTTCATTACCGACATCGTCAGCCCGCAAGACCTGCGTTCCTTCATTCTGGCCGATTTTACCGAAATAAGGATGGGAGTACCGGCGGTGAAGGCCGACTACTTTGCCGGCCCCCTGACCTTCGAGGCGGTCTGGCTGCCGCGTTTTGTGCCGACCGCCCAGCCGCAGGCCGGTTCGATCTGGTATACCGATCAGATGGCGATGCTGGCCGGTGCCGACCAGCCCGATGATAGTCTGGAGAACAGCGAGTTCTTCGGCAAAATCAGCTATTTCGGTTCGGCCTTTAACGGTGAGCTGATGGCCGGCTACGCCTTCGACGACATGCCGGTACTCGAAGGCAGCGCTCTCGGCCCCGGACCAGATGCCTCGCACGAACGCTACACCGTACTCGGCGGCAGCTTCAGCACCACCATCGGCGCGGTGGTACTGCGCTCGGAGGCGGCGGCCTATCTGGACCGGGCGTTTACCGGGCTCGAAAATCCGGGAACCCCTTCGGCAGCCTTTGTCACCAGCGACCATCACCAGATGCACGGCCTGGCCGGCATGGACTGGAGCCTTTTCGGAGTGGATATGTCGGCGCAGTACATTCTGCAGTACATCCACGACTACAATGCAACCCTCAGGTCCAGCGAATACGACTACACCGCTACTTTCCGATTGCGGGATTCCAACCTGGCCGAAACCCTCACCTGGGAGCTTTTCGCCTACGTCGGCTTCGACCCGCAGGACCTGTCCGGAGGGACCGATGCGCTGCTTCGCCCCGCCCTGACCTATAGCTTTGAAGACGGGGTCGAAATTCAAACCGGCGCGGAAATTTTCCTCGGCGATGAGAGCGGCAAATTCGGGCAGTACGAGGACAACACTCTGACTTATGTTTCCTTACGGTGGTACTTCTAAGATGTAATGCTTTTAAGTACTTCCACCGTTCATTTTAATTCCGCCGGCCGGCATACCTTCCGTTTTACAAAACCGGCCGGCGGTCTTCCGTAACATAGGTTACGGATAGTATTAGCTCGATTGCATAAACTTAGAACATACAATTATGTATCTGAACAAGGAGATTATTGATGAACATTATTACCCCTGACCAGGGCAGCACCGCCTACAACAAGGATGCGGTGCTTGCAAAAAAGCTGCTTTCGAAATCGGAAGTAGAGGTGGTACGCATCGAACTGGCCCCCGGCAGCAGTCTGCCGGTACACAGCACTCCAGTGGAGGTGTTCTTCTACATCATCGAGGGCTTTGGGGAAGTGGAGATCGGAGAAGAACGACAGGCCGTACAAGCCGGCAGTCTGGTCGAGAGCCCGAAAGATATCCCCCACGGACTACACAACAACTCCGACAGCCCCTTTGTTGTGCTGGTGGTCAAAACCCCCAAACCATAAGCGCTATGACTGCACTCATAATCAATACGATCGCTCTGCTCGCTTTCGGGATAGCCTTTTTTCGCAACCGTCAAAAAGCCGTAAAATCAATAAGGGTTGCTGCAAAGATTTTTTTCGGCATTCTGCCTATGCTGATTATCATCATTCTTCTGATCGGCTTGCTGTTCGGGTTTGTCTCGGAAGACGGTCTGCGGCAGTTCATCGGCGAGCAGTCCGGCCCCTTGGGCGTGCTCATCGTAGCGGTAGTCGGAGCGGTTTTGCACATCCCGGCGATCTTGGCCTTTCCGCTCTCAGCTTCACTGCTGGCGAAAGGGGCCTCGACTACCATCGTGGCCGCCTTCATTACCAGCCTAACGATGATCGGTGTGGTTACCCTGCCGCTGGAAATAAAGGAGCTCGGCGGGCGCTTCGCCGCCCTGCGGAACGGCACCAGTTTTGCGGCGGCCCTGCTTATTTCAATCCTGATAGGGGTATTCGTATGAACAAGAATTACAGACAGTGGATATTCGTACTCGCATTGGCGGTGGTCAGTGCAGTGCTGCTTTACCTGAAACCAGACGCCAGAGCCCCTTTCGGCAGCACGGTGGCCGATTACACACTGGAACTGATTACCGTTCTGCCGGCGGTTCTGCTGCTGATGGGGCTCTTGTCGCTGTTCGTCTCGAACGAGTTCATTAGCAGCCACCTGGGCAGTGAATCGGGGCTGAAGGGCATGGCGGTGGCTTTTTTGTTGGGAACTCTACCGACAGGACCGGTCTACATGGCCTTTCCCATCGCCCGTACTCTGCGCCAGAAAGGGGCCCGGGTAGCCAATATTTACATTTTTCTGTCGACCTGGGCCTGCATCAAGCTGCCGCAGGAATTAGTGGAGCTGCGCTTTTTAGGCGCGGAGTTCATGCTGTACAGACTCGGCATTACCATCGTGCTGGTTTCGCTGCTGAGCCTGCTGGTCGAGAGG
>JAASTM010000498.1 GCA_021767325.1 Spirochaetales bacterium | reverse complement strand
TTTCTTTGAAAAATACGGCATTGAAGTGGCCAGTTTTAAGACTGGGCCATATAAAACCGCCTATAACTTTCTCTCGGAATCGAGCATGCCCGAACCTGAGCGCGAGGCCCTCGACTTTATGCTGCAGGGCCTGTTCGATGAGCTCGCCGCACTTATTGAGTCGGGCCGCGGCAATAAACTGAACGGCTCGGCGGCGGACCTCATAAAAAATGGACCTTATCTGCAGGCCGAAAACGCGCTTTCCGCCGGCCTGGTGGACGGCCTGATTCAGCGGGATGAACTCGAGGAGAAAATTCCCTTCTTCAGTGATAAGAGTGTAGTCAAAGACAAGCTGCCCCAGGAACAGATCCGTCGTGACTGGAGCACAGCCCCGAAAACCAAGGTAGCGCTCATACACGCAGTCGGCCCGATCCACCCGGGAGAGGGAAACCCGGGCTCCAGTATCGGAGCGGAGAATACCGCGGCGGCTATTCGGGCGGCCCGCAATGACAGCCGGGTGAAAGCAATCCTCCTGCGGGTAAACTCCGGCGGCGGGTCGGCACTGGCCTCCGATATTATCGCCCGCGAGGTGGAACTGTGCCGGTCGGGTGATAATGCAAAGCCGGTGATAGTGTCCATGGGTGGCGTAGCTGCCAGCGGCGGCTACTATTTATCGGCATTCGCCGAGAAAATCGTGGCTTCCCCCTTCTCCTTAACCGGTTCCATAGGTGTTATCGCCGTGTTCCCGAACATTTCCGATTTTCTCGAAAAACAGCAGATCGAATGGGACGTAGTCAAGCAGGGTTCACAAGCCGACTTCGGTGCTCTCTACCGGCCTCTGAGCGAAGCTGAGCAGAACAAAATCAATGAATCTATCCAGGGCACCTACGACAGTTTTCTCGGTACAGTCAGCGAAGGCCGCGGTTTGCCCCGCGCCGAAGTAGAGGCTGTGGCCGGCGGACGGGTCTGGTCCGGCGTCCAGGCGAAAGAACGGGGTCTGGTTGATTCCATCGGCGGGTATCGTAAGACCCTTGATATTATCGCGGCAGAGCTGGACAGCTCGAAGGAGATCGAGCTGGTAAACTACACATATGTCGATTCATGGGGAACGGTACCCATAAACACTCCGGGCCGTGCGGTCTTCTCAAAGGCTACTTCTTCGCCCTTCGACCAGGTGCTGCCGCCGGAGATACTCCACTTTTACCGTTACTATCAGACATCCACCCAGGCCGGGCCGGAGTTCGGACTCATGATCATGCCCTATTATGTGGAAGGGGCAACCAACGAGAAAAATTCTCGTGAATAGCACAAAATCTTGAAGCACACCGGTATCTCAGCCCCTCTATAGGGGTATGAGATACCAAGAAGAAGTATTTGAACAACCGCTGCGCGGGGAATCGATCACTCAGGTCCGTCCCCGCGAGCGTCTATTGCAGCAGGGAGCCGCCCGGCTCAGCGATTTAGAACTGGCAACCCTCATCATCGGTTCGGGGATCAAAGGCAATTCCGTAGAGAAAATAGCCGCAGCTCTGATGCATATGCTCGATCAGACCACCGAACCAGTAGTGGAGGTAAATGCCTTTCGGGCAATTCCCGGAATAGGTACGGCCAAGGCCACCCAACTCTGCGCCGCACTCGAATACGCCCGCCGCCGCTTGCGTCCGGCCGAAAACCGAATCCGCTTTCCACAGGACCTCTTGCCGGTCATCCGGCACTACGCCGATCGACAGCGTGAGCACTTCCTCAGCATCAGCCTCAACGGCGCACATGAGGTGATCAGCGTACGAGTCGTCTCGATCGGTTCGGTCAACCGCACCATCGTCCACCCGCGCGAAGTCTTCTCCGACCCGCTGCAGGACCGAGCCACGGCGGTTTTGGTAGCCCACAACCATCCCTCCGGCAACGTGGACCCCAGCGACGAAGACCGCGAAATCACAGTGCGGCTGCGGCAGGCCGGCGAGACCCTGGGCATCGAGCTGCTCGACCACATCATCTTCACTCAGCACAAGTACTACAGCTTTCTGGAGCACGGGGAGTTGTGATGATCAGAATTACAAGTCGAGCTTAATAGCCGACTTAAAAGATCATTTTTGTTGACAATTGGGTGACAAAAAAGTACTATATTATAGAAGGAGCAATGATATGAAATTCATTACCGTCAGAGACCTCAGAACATCACCTGCACAAATCTGGAAGGATTTGCCGGCAGAACGGGAAATGGTCATTACCAACAACGGGAAACCCATAGCACTGCTCACCCCTGTAGGTGACGCGAACCTGGAAGAAACCCTTGCTGCCGTGAGAAGGGCGCACGCGATTCAGTCGGTGAAGCAAATGCAGCAGGCATCTATGCGTCGTGGCACTACCGAGCTCTCCGAATCCGAAATCCAGGAAGAGATAGACCGGACTCGCACAGAGCGTTCATGATTATAGTCCTCGATACCAACGTACTCGTCTCCGCACTGCTCAAACCAAACAGCTATCCTGCTCACGTCCTTAATGCGATCTTAAACGAAAAAGTGACTCTACTTTTCGACAACAGAATATTAGAAGAATACAGGAGGGTTTTGCTGCGACCGCGGTTCGGATTCTCTGTTGAGATTGTAGAACCTCTGCTCGATTATCTCGAATCGGAAGGCAAGTTCGTCGTGGCCAACTATTCCGGCCGAGCATTCGATGATGACGAAGACAAGAAATTTTACGAGGTCGCAGTGACTGGTAAGACTGACTTTCTGGTTACCGGCAACATCAGTCATTACCCGATTGAGCCACTCATCAGCACCCCAAGAGATTTTGTAACGCGGGCTTTATGAAAAGCCCACCAGTTCTTTTCGCCGGTCACCGGCCGCCCGCCTCAGTCGGCATGCTTGCGGAAGAAATCGAATACATCCTTCCACACCCGATCATTGAAGCCGTGGCCGATACCCTCATACACCACAAAGCGAGCCGGCAGATCGTTTTCGGCATAAATCTTTTCCGAAAAATCA
>JAASTM010000497.1 GCA_021767325.1 Spirochaetales bacterium | reverse complement strand
GAATCGCAAATAGAGAAATTGCGGGAGTATCTCCATCAGATCGAAGGAGAAAAAGACATGAACACACAGATAATGATAAAAGAACTGCCGGAGGTAGTGGTAGCATCAATGCGCACAATAGTGCCGAGCTACGATACTTATTTCGATATCGTTCCGAAGATGGGCGAGTACATGCAATCTGTAGGGGCGGTCTGCCGCGAACCAGAGTACTGCTTCACTATTTACCACGACGGCGAATATCGCGAGAGCGACATCGATGTTGAAATTTGTGAAGCGGTAGAGGCCCCTTGCCAGGAATCCGACAAAGTAAAGTTCAAAACCATAGCGGCAGTGCCATCGGCAGTCTGTCTACAGCACCGCGGCCCCTACGAAACTCTCCGGGAGACCTACAACCAGGTGTTCACCTGGATAGAGCAGAACGGGTACGAGCCCATCGACAATCCCCGCGAATCATACATCGATGGGATCTGGAATCGGGAAGATCCGGCCGACTGGCTGACCGAAGTCCAGGTACCTGTCAGGAAAAAGGGGGCTGCTCGGATTATTCCGTGAGCTCCTCCAGTTTCTCGAGCTTGAACTTTTTCATTTCACCTTCGAGTGACTCAACGTAATTCTTATTGCGCTCTGAGAGTTCATTTACATGATTCACTGCTTTATTGATTTCGGATGAGCCCTGGGCAATTTCTTCTATACTCTGGCGCACATCCTGGGTATTTGTTTTCACATTTTCCATTTCACCGATAATCGCCTGGCTGCCGGTGCGCATTTCCGTCGACCCGTTTTTCACCTGACTGGTGATGTCGTTGATCTGGGAAAGAGCCTCCAGCACCTGCGAACTGCCGGCGCTTTGTTCTTCCATGCTGCTCTTGATTTCGCTGCTCAGGTTCACTACCTGGCTGATGCGCTGCTCCACCTCATCAAAGGCCTTTACCAGTTCATCCGAAGAGCCTACCATCCCGTCCATGAGGGTCTTCAGATTCTTGATAAACGTGGCGCTTTCTTTGGATTTTATACTGGTATCTTCTGCCAACTTGCGGATTTCATCGGCAACGACCGCAAAACCACGCCCCGCTTCCCCGGCATGGGCTGCCTCGATAGCAGCGTTCATCGCCAGAAGGTTGGTTTTCCCGGCGATACCGGCAATAATCTGGTTTGTTTCAAGCAGCGCCGAGGATTCCTCGGCAATTCTGTTCACCGCGCTGCTGTTCTGGTCGAGTACAGCCCGGCCCTGCTGAGAGGCATTCTTCAATGTAGTGAAACTCTCCTCCATGTTGACCACATTCTGAGTAACCGACTGTATGTTGGAAACCATCTGTTCTACCGAGGCCGATGACTCGGTTACGCTGGAAGACTGGGTCTCGATCATCTCATCCAGCGAGCCGATACTGCGGTCGATCTCCTCCAGTGAAGCTGAGGACTCCTCAATGCTGGCCGAGAGATTCACAATCAGAGACCGCATGGTTTCCAAATGACCGGTAATCTGATTTACCGCCGTGGAGGTTTGATCCATATTGGTAGAGAGTTCCAGACTGGTATCGGTCAAATTACCGGTTACAGCCTGCACCTCCGAAACCATGGAGTGCAGAGAATGCGAAACATTATTCATGCTCTCGCCGATCATCCCGATTTCATCGCGGCTGTTCAGGGTAACGGTGTCGGAAAAATCTCCCTCCGCCAGGCGTCCGCTGAACTGAAACAGTTTTGATATTCGCTTACTCATTCTTCCGGAGAAGAACATGGCTATTAAAAGAGAAAACAGCACTCCGATAATGGTTGAACCCATCAACATCAGCCGGCCGGCTTCCGCCGTCTCACTCATAGCGGCCATACTCTCTTCCACGTGCACGCCTATCTTCGCCTCAACCGCCTGGGCTTCGGTCATCATCTGACTGTACTGCCTGTCAAAGGTTTCATCGGCCACTGCCACTGCATCATCATTCTGCTCCGCCAGTTCAAATCTTACTTCCACGGTACGCACAAACCTGTCGAGCTTGTGCTTCAAACTATCCAGAGCAGTCCGTAGCTCCTTGTCATGAATAGGGTCAATCTGGTACTTTTCGTTGCTGCCGCCCTCCTTCAGGGCTTTGATGTACCATTGAGCCTCCGCAAACAGCTTGTCGACTGCCTGCTTCTGCTGCCGGTTTTCGGTTCCTGCCATGATCTCCTCTATCCAGAGGTGTGCGGTAGTGACGGTCAGGGCATAGTCCTGCATAACTCTCGCATGGGGAATGGTAACCAGGGCAACCTTCCGTGCTGAGGACTGGAGTCTTTCAATCTGCAGGTATCCAACTATACCGCTGAAGAGAATCACAATTACTACTACCCCAAAGGCAGACAGCATCTTTCCTCGAATCTTCATTATTTCCTCCGGACTCGAATCGATCTCGAGAGAACGCAGATTAGATTGTTATTTTGAAATAGCGTTCCAGATAATGTAACGTTACTTTAAATTTTTTGCAACCAAAAAGTAAAATTACGCTGAAAACGTTAGTGTGTCTATCTCGCTTGAAAAAATGGTGCATTTACGTATAAATAATACTAATGCAGTCTATAAACCGATTCGTTATTTTCATCGCACTGCTTCTATTCTCATATCCTGTTGCCCTTCTCGCGGATCCGCTGAAGTCGCATAATCTGCATCCCTTATACGCAGCCTTTGCGCAATTCCAGCCGCGCAGTGCAGCCCTTCAAAAGCCGGAGAGTGCCCAGCTCTACCTCATACAGAGTTACGGAAACAACTTCTTTCTCGATACAATGGACGGCGGCAACCCCGAGATTACTGCAGAACTCGACAGTGAAGCCGCCTACACCACACTCGGGGTGAGTTACGGTTTCGGGTACAGAATCGACGCCAGCGCGGCACTACACCTGGCAGCACACTTTCCCGGGATACTGGACGGCTTTCTGCAATGGTACCATGGGCTGTTCGGCTTTCCCAATGCCGACCGCGAACTGCGGCCCGACTATG
>JAASTM010000496.1 GCA_021767325.1 Spirochaetales bacterium | reverse complement strand
GATCCGGGCTATACCGCCGAGACACTGGCACCCCTGCTCAAACTGAATGCCGAAGAGCTCGAAACGAGAATCGAACAGAGCCGCGGGTTTCTTTATATCAAACGCAAAGTTTCCCCGAGCACCAGCGAGAAAATTCGTAGTCTCATTGAATCCCGCCAGCTCCCGGGCATCTCACTGGAACCGGAATACGGTCGTAACTATCCCGAAGAGGACCTGGCGGCACATGTACTGGGCTATGTAGGCACCGACAATATCGGCCTTGATGGTATCGAGCTGACCTACGACGAGACCCTTTCTCCGCCTTCTGAGGAAAACTCCGCTTCAGCGGTAAACTACGGCAACCAACTCTTTTTGACACTCGATCTGAATATTCAGTACATGGCCGAAGAGGTAGCCGAAAAAACCTACACCGAACACGATGCCACCTCGGTGATGGTCCTGGTGATGGATGCAAAAAACGGAGACATTTTGGGCTGGGCCACCGCTCCGGATTTTGATCCGAACACCTTTTTGCAGGCTGACAGCTTTGCCAAAAACAACCGGCCGATCACATATGCCTATGAGCCGGGATCAGTGTTCAAGGTGTTTTCCATTGCCTCACTGCTCGAGCTGGGGGCGCTGGCTCCGGATACCGAATTTTACTGCAACGGATACTACGAACGTGAATTCCCAAATGGAGAAACGGTCCATAT
This sequence comes from Spirochaetales bacterium, assembly GCA_021767325.1. Next base: position 2,276 of record JAASTM010000496.1, on the reverse strand, counting down.
CAACTGTCTGGGAATCCATGGAACGGTGAATGCCCAGGAGATTCTGCAATACTCCTGTAATGCCGGTGCGGCCTACGCATCCGATTTGGTAAGCAAGGACGGTTTTTATAGACAGATCACCGAATTCGGTTTCGGCAGCCAGACCCACCTGCCATTCCCCGGTGAAACCAGCGGTATTTTCAAGGAGCCAGATCAGTGGTCAGGCAGAACCAAACCCACGATGGCCATCGGACAGGAGATATCGGTTTCGGCAATTCAGATGGTTACGGCCGCCACGGCACTTACTAACCAGGGCATGCTGCTTCAACCGCACATCGTTAAAAAGATTGTGTCACCGGACGGAAAGATCATTGAGGAAAACACTCGCGAACCAATTCGCCAGGCCGTCCGTCCCGAGGTTGCCGAAGCCACTCTGCTCATGATGGAGACCGTAACTGCCGACACTGGAACCGCCCGCAGGGCAAAAATCGAGGGTATCCGCATGTCAGCCAAAACCGGAACGGCTCAGAAGGTAGATCCGCGCACCGGACGGTATTCCAAGAATGCATTCGTGGCTTCCTGTATGGCCATCTATCCCACCGATGATCCACAACTGATCACCTATATAGTAATCGATACCCCCCGCGGCGATGAGTTCTACGGAGGAAGAATTGCTGCGCCAATGATCAAAGAACTCGGTAACAAACTGATTCCCTATATGGATATCCCTACCAGCTCTGATGAAGTGACCCGTCATTCCGGAGTTGTTCGATTAAAGCAGCAGGCGCAGATCCAGATTGGCGATCAGCTGCCCGATCTGCGGGGTATTTCTAAACGGCGCCTCTTGCCGCTTCTGTCACATGAAGAGATCAATGTGATTTTCCGCGGAGAAGGATGGGTACGCTCCCAACAGCCGAAACCGGGAACTCCGGTGACCAAAAACATGCAGCTCATTCTGGAGTTCGAATGAAACTGTTCGACGAGAATCGTGCCTACCTGGAAAAGCTGTTCCCGCGGCTGAAATCCGAGGTGTTTTCACAGTTCACCCCATCGGATGAACTGAGCATCGAACACAGCCGCTCAGGAGTAGTCAGCGCTCAAATGGAAGGGCGCTGGATTCACTCCAGACACAATCCCTACCGGGAGGCCCAGCGGCTGCTGGACTCCGCTTTCAGCGATGCATCGTCACACAGGGCGGTGTTTCTCGGTTTCGGACTCGCTTATCAGATCGAGGAGTTCTTTCAGCGGTATCCGCAGGGTGAAGCCCTCATTATCGAAGGGCAGCCGGGACTCTTTCTCAAGGCATTGACCGCCCGGGATTTTCGCCCGCTTTTCAGGCATAAAATCTCCCTGCTCATCGGTCTCACCCAAGCAGAATTGTCAGCTGCACTGTCTCCCCTGATCGAGAGATCGGATGTAATTGTTTCCCTGACTCCGATTACCCAGAGTGCCCCCGAATACTACAGCTTTGCCAAAGAATTAATCAAGAACGAACGATCGCGCAAGCAGGTCAACAGCACAACGGTAAAACGCTTCGGCCGGCGCTGGGTGAGAAACCTGGCCCGCAACATAGACACCATAGGTGCTGCCAGCAGCCTCAACCGCCTGGAAAACCTCCTCGAAAATGTCCCCGCCCTGGTGATTGCCGCCGGACCGACACTCGATGACACCCTCCCATATTTGAAACAGCTGCAGCAGCGAATGGTTTTGATCGCTACCGACACCTCGCTGCGGGCGCTGGCACGATTCGGCATCGCACCCGACTTTGCGGTAGTGGTCGATCCGCAGTACTGGAACTCCCGCCATCTGGACGTCCTGGATCTGCGCGATACCATCCTCATATCCGAGTCGGCAACCCATCCGAATGTATTCCGGCACTCCTACCGGGCCCTTTTCCTCAGCGGTTCGGTTTTTCCCCTGGGCAGCTTTCTCGAGCCCGAGGAGGAAGCTCCGCACAAACTCGGGGCCGGGGGTTCGGTCACCACTACCGCCTGGGATTTCGCCCGCTTCTTGGGAGCTGAACGAATCTACTTGTCAGGGCTTGATTTAGGTTTTCCTGAAAAAAGAACCCACTACAGGGGCAGCTTTTTCGAGCAGCGGCTCTTCTCGCTCTCCGAACGTCTACAGCCGTATGAGGGGCATATATTCGACTATTTGCACAGTGGACAGCCTTTCTACCATGAAAACTATTCCGGCGGCTACACCCTGACCGACAGACGCCTTATCATCTACCGCCAATGGTTCGAAGAGCAGATGACCGCATCGCAGGCGGTCACCTATACCCTGTCGCCCGAGGG
>JAASTM010000495.1 GCA_021767325.1 Spirochaetales bacterium | reverse complement strand
CTTTTATATATAGGATAAAGAAAGGCAGGGAGGGCGGCGGAGAGTCTGCCAGCCACTCCCGAACCTAATTGGGGTCAAAATTAAATCTTCAGCTGTCCCTTGTCGTCGTGGTGTTCATCATATTTGATGTCGGCAGCGCCGGTGTACCCCTGGGGATTCCGGAATCCCAGCGGATTCACACCGCAGGGGTATTTACCCTTGATCTCTTCAATCAGCTCTGAGTAGTGCGCAACTACACCTTCGACCAGCTTTTCGCCTTTTTCGCGGCTCGCCTTTTCGGGATCGCCGATAACGCCGTTGTCCAGATCGTCCTTTTCGGGCAGCGCAAAGGTACCTTCGAAGTGATAGAACATACCCGGTTTAGCGGCCTGCCCCGGAGCAATTTTCCACTTACTGTCGATCAGTCCGTGTCCGGCACCGGGTTCGGCCAGATCCTGATTCATCCACTGCGGATACAGATACAGACCAACCGAGGATTCAGCCTCGTCGGCATGCCACATATAGTCTTCTAGGACACTCTTGTCGTCTCGCAGAAAATCGTACCAGGTAGACGAAAGAGTAAAGAACCCTTCAATACCGAGTTTGTGCACAGCCACCAGAGTCGACATAACCTGGCCGTGGGCCGAGATAATGAGGAATTTGTTGTAACCGGCCACAGCAGCGCCGCGTACGATGTCCATCAGCAAACCGATATGGGTTTCGAAGGTGAGAGGAATGGTCCCGACCATACCCCAGTGGTGATGCGGGTGTGATCCGTACATCGGACAGGGCAGAACCATCGCACCGGTTTTCTCGCCGACCTTCTCGGCAATTCCGATTGCATTAAAGGCGTCCATTCCCGTGGGAGCGTGGGCACCGTGCTGCTCGATCGCACCGATCGGGAGAACCGCTACATCGCAGACCTCTTTGGCATATTTTTGCACCACATGTGCACTATTCTCCTGAAACCATACTGAATCTCTTCTATCCAGCTTAAACTCTTTCTGTTCTTTCATATCCATCCTCTCTTTATATTTATAGCGATATATCAAGCTGCATATCAGCTGCCAGCTTGTTCAAATCCTGTATCAATTCCCCGGGCACGGGGATTCCGTCTTTGCGGCGCGCCTGTTCGGTTTTCCATTCGAGCTCTCCGGGAACCAGCTGGGTTTCATCGGGCTTAACCATAGGAGTAGCCTTTACCCGGCTTCGCAGCTCATCCATTCTCTGCATGAACTCGCTCGCTTCCATGAACAGGCTCGGATCGAAGACCGCACACATGTGCGAGGTGAGGCTCGGGTCCTGAGAGTGCTTATACATGCTCTTTAGCTCATTGTTGAACGCGCCTCCGCTCAGTACACCGGTGATGATGTCTACAAACAGCGACAGGCCGAAGCCTTTGTGCATTCCCACCGGCAGAAGAAAGCCCTTGAACCCCTCATCGGGATCATCGGTTTCGAGCCCTTCTTTGGTAACCGCCCAGTTTTTGGGGATCTTTTCACCCTTTTTGCTGGCCAGCAAGAGCTTTCCTCCGGCAACCGCACTAAGGGAAATATCCAGACAGAAGGGGTAATCCCCTGAAAGCGGTGCCGCCATTGCAATGGGATTGTTACCGGTAGATGGGCGCTTGTTGCCCTTCATACCGATATTCGGCATTACATTGGTTGCAACTACCCCGATCATCCCCTGCTCGGCAGCCATGCGGGCATACAACGAAGCTGCACCGAAGTGGTTGCTGTTGTTCACTACCACCGCCGAAACCCCGTATTGCCGGGCCTTCTCGATGGCCCGCTTCATCACAGTTCGACCAACCACATATCCATGACCGGCATCACCATCCATCAGCTCGAGGGCCTTGTTTTCCCCCTTCAACGCCTTGATAGCGGGAGAACTGTTGATTGCTCCATTGCGTATTCTCTCGATATATATCGGAGTGCGCAGGATTCCATGCGAATCCACACCCCACAGATTTGTCTGCACCGCACATTGTGCACAGTAGACCGCATCGCCGTCCGGCAGCCCGGCAGCCCGATACATATCGATTAAAAAGCCTTCAGCGACCTCTACCGATATTCTCTTTTCATTCTCAGCCATAGTTTACTCCACTTATGTATACGTATTCAATTCTATCTTAAGAACTCCAGCGCTGTCAAGAAAAATATATGCAGAAAAATGGGGTTATTTCACTCAACTCACAGAAATGCTCAATTCAGACGCCTATTTTTTCAGTATACTGCGCAGCGACACTGTAAATATTATTTCTTTACAATGAATACGTAATCAGCTATAGTAGGAGTTTACCAAGGAGATAAGTTATGTCGGCAAGCAGCATAAAGATGAACAAATACCGGGTATGGGAGTACTGGTCACTATTGAACTCCGCAGGTCAAGGAGAACGCGGTTCAATTCACGAGGATTATGTTTCACCCAACCTCAACTGGTTCGGTCCCCATCCGATCAACTCGATTACCGGAAGCGAAGGGCTGGAACACTGCTTTTATCAGCCACTGTTTCACTCGTTCCCCGATCTGCAGCGCAAAACCGATATATTTCTCAGCGGTAGCTTCCGGGGGCAAGAGTGGATAAGTGCAACCGGCCATTTCATCGGAACCTTCACTCATGACTGGCTTGGCATACCTGCCAGCGGAAAAGTGGCCTACATCCGATTCGGAGAGTTTTCCCGTATCGAAGCGGGCAAAATCGTCGAAACCAGAATTCTGCTCGACCTGATCGATCTGATGCGACAGGTCGGCATACGGGTTCTTCCTCAGAGCCGGGGAACCGAGTGGGTCGTCCCCGGCCCCCAAAGCAAGGATGGGATTCTGCTGTCGGAGCAGGACCCCGCCGCATCCAGAAAATCGCTGGAACTGGTCGAATCGATGATCTTCGGACTGAAGACCTACGACCAGTCGAATCTCACCAGCATGGGAATGGACCGCTTCTGGCATCCGGAGAAAATGGTGTGGTACGGCCCGACGGGAATCGGCACT
>JAASTM010000494.1 GCA_021767325.1 Spirochaetales bacterium | reverse complement strand
GATCAAGCGCAGCAGCGCTCCGCGTATTTGACGGTTCGAGTTTTCGAAAGGGGCCTGCCGGCGGTAATGCGCACTGCGCCGGTTCGGATTCGGAACAGAATACTTCAGATACACTCCGTAATCCATCAGAGCATAATACCAGTGCCGCGGGTCACGGTGATCAATAACCTGCTCCACAATGCTCAACACCTCTCTGTCTCTCACTTTTTCCTCGTTTTCGAAAAAAAAGAACAGTACCACCCTTCGAATATTGGTTTCAATAAAGGCAGCCGGTTTGTTGAATATGAAGGCCTGCAGCGATCCGGCGGTGGCGGGCCCGATCATAGGAAATGAGATCAGAGTTTCTGGATCATCGGGAAGGTTTCCACCGTATTCAGTGTAAACCAGTTCGGCTATACGCTTGAGGCCCAGGGCTCTGCGATTATACCCCAGGCCCTGCCATAGCTGCAGGACCTCGCTCAAAGTGGCCTGCGCCAGTGCTTCGAAGGAGGGAAACCGGTCTAAAAACGGCTGATACTTTTTGAGTACCCGTTCGGTCTGAGTCTGCTGAAGCATCAATTCGGACACGAGTATTTCATACGGATCGTCGGTTTCCCGCCAGGGAAACGGCCGGCCGTATTCCCGGTAGTAATCCCATATGCGCTGCTGAAATCGGTTGATCCGGGTCTGTGTTATATTCATGGTAGTGGGTCGAGCCGCTGCTCCGCCGATGTGTCGGCCGGGTTCAGCTCTCGGTTGCAGCCTTCTCGCGCCGCTTGCGGGCTTTCTCAGCTCCCCGGCTGATGCGGTTCCAGACGCCGGTTAAGCCCATTGCCTTTTTCATCGCGATCAGGGTGGCTTTGGCCTCTTCACGGGCAACCTGTGTGCCTTCGAAAATGACCTCCTCTACCAGCCCGGTTCGCTCCTGGTACGCCTGCCGCTTCTCCCGCATCGGTTCGAGAAAGTTGTTCAAGGCGGCAGCCAGCTTTGTTTTTACCTCGACATCTCCGACCTTCCCTTCCCGGTAGCGGGATTTCAGGTCTTCAACCTCTGCCTTATTCGGGTTGAAGATATCGTGATAAATAAACACCGGATTGCCCTCTACCTTGCCCGGCACATCCGCACGCACCCGGTTGGGATCGGTGTACATACCGCGCACCTTCTTTTCGACAGTCTTGGCGTCATCCGAAATAAAGATGGCGTTGTTCAGCGATTTCGACATTTTGGCGCTGCCGTCCGTCCCGACCAGCGTCGGAACCTCGCCGATCTTTACATCCGGAATCGGAAACACCTCGCCGTACAGAGTGTTGAAGCGGCGGGCGATTTCGCGGGTTAATTCTACATGTGATTCGTTGTCTTTACCAACGGGAACCAGGTTCGCCCGCGGCATCAGAATGTCAGCCGCCTGTAGGACAGGGTAGCCGAGCAGACCGAAGGGGATCTCATTCAGGTTGGCCGAGTTGGCCATGTCCTTAATGCTCGGCAGCCTCTGCAGCCGCGGTACGGAAACCAGCATTTCGAAAATGAGATTCATCTCGTATACTTCGTGCACTGCCGACTGCAGATAGATCTTCGATATCTCGGGATCGATTCCACAGGCCAGATAGTCGAGCACCATCTCTTTTGAATTCACGGAAATATTCTCGATATCCGCCTTACTGGGCTTGGTAGTAAGCATGTGAAGATCGGCAATAATAAAAAAGCAGTCGTATTTTTCCTGATACTTCACCCGGTTGAAAATTGATCCGACGTAGTGTCCGAGGTGCAGTTTGCCGGTCGGGCGGTCTCCGGTTAGTATACGTGGTTTATCCATGATGGTTCTCCATTTCTTCAGGTCTCTGGCTACTATAACGCGGGATCCAAAAAGAGACAACTGAGGAACTTTCTAAAATCGCAGATTTTTACCAGCTGCAGATCCTACTGCCGTTCCGTTTTATTTGCCTTTTCCTTCACCGGCGGTTCGTGCGGCTTAACATGCCCGCTCTCCATCAATACGGCTATCGGCCGCAAAGCGGGAATATTTTCACAGGTAATTTGGATCACTACCATGATGGGTACCGATAAGAACATTCCGATTACGCCCCAAATCCATCCCCAGAAGATAAGGGAGAAGAGAATGAGCAGCGGGCTAATATTCAGGCGTCGTCCCTGCAGACGCGGATCGAGAAAATTCCCGATGGTTACCTGGGTTGCGATCATAGTCACTGCAACCGCAATTATCTTGCCCATATTAGGATAGAATTGGATTACACCCATGGTGATAGTTATTACCACCAGCACGAATGAACCGATCGAGGGAATGAAGTTCAACAGGAACGCCAGCACACCCCACACTATCGGGAAATCCACACCGATGATCAGCAGAAAAAACCACACGAATAGACCGGTAGCCAGGCTGATAAAAAACTTGAGGTTAATGTAACGGCCAACCTGCTGGTTGATGTGCTCGATAATTCTACCGATATGTCGTCCGGTCTCTTCATCAAAGGCCCGCGCCAGTTTGCTCTTGAACAGCGGCTTCTCCAGCAGGAGGAATATGAGAAAGATGATAATAAGTATAAGCGAACTGAAAAAGTTGATCAGCGAACCCGACAGTCTGACCAGATAATCGCGCAATGCACCCTGCCAGTTTATGTCAGTTGAAAAATCGAATGAAATGTCGAAGCGCTGCAGCACCATAGCCTCGATCTGCGAGCTTATTTCCGTGTAACGGGCTGCATACTTCGGATACTCTTTAATGAATGAATTCACACTTGTCTGCAGGAAAAGATAGATCAGAAACATAACCCCGAACAGCACCAGCAGGGTCAGAATCAGAGCTAAGACTCTGGGAATATGCATCTTGTCGAGCATATTCACCAGCGGGGCGATGATAAACGATAGAAATATTGCGATGATTAGAGGAAGCAGTATGGAGGCCGCCATCTTTAGGACCGCCCCCAGCATGATAACTGTGATGACTCCCAGTAGACCGGTAGATACAGCTGATATT
>JAASTM010000493.1 GCA_021767325.1 Spirochaetales bacterium | reverse complement strand
TGACAGACCTGGAAACCATCGATACGCGGGATGAAGAGGCGTTCATGAAGGCGAAAGAAAAAGTGAAAGCTTATCTTCTCGAGCACCGTGAGCTTACCGCTGTATTCGGCCTCAAATATTCAGTGGTTCCGGTAGTAGAGGCTGCGGCCCACGAACTGGGAATCCGAATACCCGAGGATTTGTCACTGATCTGCTTCGATGCTCCCAGCTACCTCGTCAACCGGATCAAACCCATCACTCACCTAAAACAGAACGAGAAGAAGATTGCCGAATGCGCCTTCTCGCTTATCCAAAAAATGCTCAACGGGCAGGAGTTCGAACACCGCCAGGAAATCGAGGTCGAGTTTATTCAGGGAGAAACAGTAGTCAGAATCGAGAGCTGAGCCGGCGGACCGGCAAAGCAAGCAGCCTACTTCTTGACCTTTGAAGGCTCGAGAATTAACAGCTGCGTTGCAGCCGGCAGGGCACTCTTTTTCAGCTCGATGTGCGACTCTCCGGCCCAGTGGACTACCGATTCATCAAAATAACTTATCAGCTCATCAATCGGCAGCATGAAAAACTCCGGGCCCGGGATCCGATAGTGCATGGGTATCACCAGCCGCGGCTGGACCGCCTCGATTACGGCAAAAAGATCCTTGAGTTCAATAGTCGGAGGACCGCCGGCCAGGGCCAGCAGAATGTCTACACCCTTTAGAAAATCGATCTGCTCATCGGTCATGGGATTGCCGATGTCCCCCAGATGGGCGATTTCGACCCCCTCCAGGGCAAAACGATAAAAGGCATTTTCCCGGGCCACTTCTTTATGAATAACACTCTCTCTTGAAGGGATAAACCTGAATGGAATACCGTTCACCTTCTCCTCGGTCTCATTCGGCGCAATGTAGTCGGTAGCGGTGAGCAGCACATATTCACCGGGAATTGCCTCCACATAGCAGTGGGCCTGATCATCATCCGAACTCCGCACCACGATATCCGCGAAATCGTCCACCGGATGTAAGTTGGTGATTGAAGGATCATACGGATCCGTAATGATCCGCTTACCCTCACCCGTTATCAGGAACGCAGCATGTCCGAGCCATTTAATCTCCATACTATTACTTTAACCCTTCACTGCTCCGGCCACCAGTGCCTTGATAATAAATTTCTGTAGAAACAGAACCAGTATGACTGCCGGCAGCAAACCGATTACTCCGGCCGCAGCCAGATACTGAGTAGAAACATCCTGATACGAACCCTGAGCCTGCAGTATTCCGACCGAAACCGGATATAACTTGTTGTCGCTCAACAGGAAAAAGGGAATGATAAATTGCGACCATGCATTGATACTGTTAAAGATGGTGGCACTGGCGATGCCCGGCAGGGCTGTGGGAATAAGTACCCTGACCAAGATCCCCATTCGGCTGCAGCCATCAACCGTGGCCGCCTCATCCAGTTCGAGAGGAATTGCATCAAACACCCCTTTCATCAGAAATGTGGTAAAAGGCAGATGAATTGCAATATAAATCAGAGCTATACCACCGAAGGTGTTCAGAAGGTTGAGCTTCGCGTAATACCAGTAAATCGGGATACTGATAATGATAGGAGAGATCATCTGGAAAAATAGGATGCCGATCAACACGACGTTTTTCCGCTTGAAGCTTCCGCGGGAAAGGGCATATGAGGATGGAAAAGCGGCCAATAGAACTCCAATTGCTGTTGAAATAACCAGCAGAGCAGAGTTCTTGAGATATATGTCCATTCTGATATTGGTTATGACCTTACCGTAGTTTTCCAAAGTCACGTCACCGAGAAAAAAGTTGAACAGATGAACTTTCTCGAGTATCTGGTCGCCCGTTTTCAGGGAAAGAGAAATGATGTAGAGCACCGGCAGCAGGAAGAAGACCAGCAGCAGCGCGAAGAATATATACAGAATAACTCTCTGCTTTAATGTATAGGTTCGCATTTATTTCTCCCTCATCATATGCAGGTAAATCGAAGTGAAGATCGTGGATGAAAGAATCATCAACACCGCGTAGACTGCCCCCTGCCCCAGGTTCATCCGCAAAAAAGATGCTTTATAGGTCTGGAGGGACAAAACAGTGGTTGCGATTCCAGGACCGCCCTGGGTCAGAGCCCAGATAGCATCATAGGTGTTCACAGTGGCAATTGTGATCAGTACCAAGTTGATGAAAAGCATCGGTTTAAGCATCGGAAGGGTGATCCTCCAGAATTGCTGCATCCCGGTGGCCCCATCAATAGAGGCCGCCTCGTATAACTGCGGATCGATCGCCCGCAGGGCACCGTACTGCATAATACCGCTGAAACCGGTACCCCGCCATATATTGGCAATCACAATGCCCATAAGCGCCCACCCGGGATTTACCAGGAAGGAGATACGCTCTCCACCGAACAACTCGAGGGTGTTGTTTATTACCCCCCAGGCTGCACTACTGTACAAAAGATTCCATGTAATTCCGGCAATAACCCCGGGCACAACCCATGCGGTTATCATAGCAACCTTGAGCAACTCCATTCCCGGTAGATGGGTTTCCAATAACAACCCAACCAAAAGACCAAGGGTAAGCTGAAAAGCAACTGTGAAAACTACAAAGATGAGGGTATTCCGTAAAATAACCACCAGATCAGAGTCCCGCAGGACCTGTGCATATGAGCTGAGAGAAAAAGAGAGATCCGCAGTACCAACCCGAGCATTTGTGAAACTCAAACGAATGGCATCTACCACCGGCAGCAAATAAAAAAATGCCAGTATAAGAGCCACCGGCAGAAGCCAGACAAAAATCCAGCGCTTTGAACTATCTAACATGAGACGGGGCCTCCAAAGTAATGTGGTGTGCAGGAACGCGTCCTGCACACCATCTGATTACATCTCGTTATATTTGGTGAGTACCTTATCGTACATTTGATCAACTATCGATTCAACATCGGCATTACCGGCAATTATCTTACCGATCGCCTCTTCGAGCAGGCTTTCC
>JAASTM010000492.1 GCA_021767325.1 Spirochaetales bacterium | reverse complement strand
GTTGTAAAGGGCATCGAAAAAAGCCTGCGGCGCCTCTGTACCGACTATATAGACATCTTCTACATCCACTGGCCGAAACCCGGACGGGATATGCGCCCTCTGATCGAAGCATTGGAAAAGACACGGCAAAGAGGACTTATCAGGGCGATCGGCGTCAGCAATTTTTCTGCCGAACAGATGGAGCCGCTGCTCTCAGCGGGCCGTATTGATTACTGCCAGTTCGGCTATTCCCTGCTCTGGCGCCAGCCCGAACTGAATCAGATTCCATTCTGCCGTACACATGAAATCCGGATAGTAACCTACAGTTCACTTGCCCAGGGGGTGCTGGCGCATTCGCCGGAGTGGATCGGAGCACTTCCGAAAAGCGACCCCCGTCGAAAACTGTTGTTTCTCCAGCCGCAGGTATACCAGCAGGTCAGGCCGGTCCTGATAGAACTGCAGCGTATCGCCGCCGAACTGAATCTTACACCGGCGCAGCTGGCCCTGGCCTGGAACCTGTCCAGAGAATGGAACCGCTATACCCTGTTCGGAGCCCGCACCCGCCGGCAGGTCGAAGAGTGCGGCCGTGCGGCCGATATAAGGCTTCCGGGGGAGACGCAGGCGCAGATGGACGCGCTTACCGCGCCTCTGCTACAATTGTGGCCGGCTACCGAAAACATCTTCGGGCATCTGCCATGAGTTATGCAGAGGAAGGAGCCGCAGTGTACATCCCGGCCGGAGCGGCGCAGACCGAAATAGAAATCAAAAAATCTCGTTTCATTGCCATTGCCCGGACAGCAGACTCGGCAGAATGTGCCAAGCAAGAGATCAAGGCCGCCTGGCAGGAACATCCGCAGGCCAGCCACATCGTATATGCCTATCAAATCGGAAAACGGGGTGATCTGTTCGGTTTGAGCGATGACGGAGAACCCCACGGCACCGCCGGCCGTCCGGTGCTCGAAGTAATCAAGGGCAGCGGCATCACGAATCTGCTGATTATGGTGGTACGCTATTTCGGTGGAACAAAACTGGGCACCGGTGGGCTGGTCAAGGCATATACCGAAGCATCGCAGAAGGTGCTGACACAGCTCCGCACTGAGGAGCTGATAGACAAGTGCAGCTTTCGGCTGCAGGTACCGTATTCACTGTACGAGCCGGTGCGCATGCTGCTGAGTGAACACCAGGCTTCAATCGAGCAGGAGGAATTTCTCACGGAAGTGCAGCTTGCCGGCACTCTGCCGCAGGCTGAGGCCGATGCTGTGCAGAGCGAACTAGGGGAATTGTCCGCGGGTAAACTCACCGCCGATTTCGAACCCGTCTGAAGATTCCCCCGCTGTCAGAGCTCCTCTGCTTTAACAAAGTGATACGCCGGCTCCTCGTAGGGGTGCGCGCTCTTGAGGGCCTGGGCAACCTCCGGCGCTTTTTCATCGGAACAGACGAGCTCGAGCCGGTACTCATCAACCTTCTCCAGCTGTTCCCTTTTACCGAGAAAAGGATCGCTTCCGGCGCCGGGTTTGAACTGACCCTGACCCTTCACCTGCCAGGAGCAGCTGCTGTAGTTCCCGATGGCCCCGCCGCCGGCCGCGAACAGAGCCGTTTTCACCTGTTCAATGTGAGTCTCCGGCACATACGTTACTAAAATATACATCATTTCACCTCCGGAAGATTAACAAGAAAACGGCACCACCGTTCGTAAAAATCCGCCAGCGAGTCGTATCCCGGCGGTGCATCTCCGCTGATCGGCAGCACCAGACTGACCTGCAGATGATCGAGCGGTTTTAGTGTTCCCATAAAATTCCACACACCCGGCTGCGGCGGTCCTGCATATCTCTGGATTTCAGTATGCCTTCCGAGGGAGGGGCCGTCCATAGAGCAGGTATTTACCATGCCGTCATTCTCCCACCACTCTTCCGGCTCCCCGTCGATTCCCGGCGGCAATTCAGTCAGCGCCCCCAGATACCGGGCCGAGGGATGCAGCAGCAGACTCATCCCGCGCATCGGAACATGGTGACCCTCGGGGCCTTGCGGAACCGTCCGGCTGGTAGCCCATGAAAAGTAATAGACGTCGGTGTGGGTTGTCGTCTGCATATTCAGCTTCATCGCTCCCTTCGGAGAGAGATCAAAATAACTGAAATCTTCGGTATTCTGCCACAAATCGCCGCTGATCACCCGCATGAGGAACTGTTCAAAGCTTTCATGTTCCTGTCTGAGTTCCGCCCAGTGATGCAGATGCAGCTGAATGAGGGGATCCTCTTTCTGCAAACTGGAACGGGTCACCATCCTGGCAAACAGCCTCTCGAGAGTGCCGACATTTTCATAGCGCTGGGTAAGCGTGGTACCGTCGTGCGGGGTAGCGATTGTGGTGATACTCGCCACCCAGCGATGCCCTCCGGTAAACAGCTCGGAAAGACCAGTGTCGCTGCCACGAATTTCCGCCCGTGAGCCGTAGGCCAGCAGCTCCGTCAACAGACGTACCGTCTGGCCGCCCATGCTGTGCCCTATCAGGTGTACCTTCTGTACCCGTCCATTCTCCCCGGAAGGGGAGCCCCATTCGGGAAACACCCCCGGATAGTACTCGCCATACCGGGCGTGACCGAACTTCCGCGCGTGCGCAGCCCCGTAATCAACCCAGCCGCCCTTGATATAGGCATACAACTCACAGGCCCGGTCCCAATTCGAGGACACCGGTCCGACACTGGCGGTATACACCTGAAACCCCTGCTTTCTGAGGCGTTTTTCGAGATTCACGGTTCCGCCCCAATACGGAAACGCGAGCCCGGCATCAGACTTCGAGTCGAAGCCCATGAATCCGTGAACCAGGATAATCGGGTCATTGAGTTTGGCAGTATCCGCTGCCGGAGGGGCGCCTCCGAAGGATGGATCTGCTGTGCTGGTGCAGGCGGACAGATACATAGTGAGGAGTAATAAGCTCAAGAAACCCAGTCTGTAGTTCTTAATCATAACTCTATGCTACAATAAATCTACTGTTGTCAACT
>JAASTM010000491.1 GCA_021767325.1 Spirochaetales bacterium | reverse complement strand
TAAAAGGACCGACCGGTTTATATCATCCTTCTCTCGTTCAATTATGCTCTGGTTGAGATCCGCACTTACGTAGCAGCCGATTTCTCCAATCGGATAGGAAAAACTATAGGCCGAAAGGTCGGTCTGTACGTCTCTCTCGGTGCTGATTCGTACATTGCGGATGAAGTTCGACTCGGCGTTGACTGCCGAGCTCAGATCGAACACCGCGGTGTCGTAGCCGATGTGCCGTCCGCTCTGCATTATTTCGTTATGAATATACAGGTGGTATTCTCCATCGGCTTTTATGAATCCGATGTGCTGCCCGCCGGCGGCCTCTGGCAGCGGGAACTCTCTTTTTATGTACTCAGCCACTACAGTGTTGTCAAGAGTAGTACGACGGGCCAGTAGAAGATTGCTGTATACCGAGGCGCCTTCACGGTACTTCGGTTGAGTATACGCGCGCAGATCGTCCAGCGAAACCTCGCCGCTTACATATGAAAACAGCTGCCTGCGAATCATGGTGCGGCTGGAGAGGGCCTTTACCTTTTCCTGGGAGATCTGCACCTTGTTGTGTATTTCGGCCGCCAAAATCTGCAGCTCGGCCTTGTAGTTGGAAATGACGCGCTGCTCCATGTTGTCCACCGCAATTTGATGGAACATGAGAAATGAGATGACAAGAATTGCCAGGATAAATGCAACTACTTGTATTAGAAATATTTTATAAAGACGTGTCCTCATTTTGATAAAAAACTACCATGGAACAATTGTATCAGTAAAGCAAATAATTAAGTCAGGTTTTTGACAAGCGTCTAAGCGCTGCACAATACTATACATATGGCGAGAAAAATTCTGCTGGTCGAAGATGAAGCAATTCTGGCCCTCTCCGAAGCAAAAATGATCGAGAAGCACGGATTCGAGGTTGCGGCGGTCTATTCCGGAGAAAAAGCAGTCGAGCTTGCGCTGAGTGATCCGCAGATATCGCTCATCCTTATGGATATTGATCTCGGCAGCGGCATCGATGGAACCGAAGCGGCCCGGAGAATACTGAAGACCCGCGAGATTCCGATTATTTTCCTTACCAGCCACTCTGAAAAAGAGTATGTGGATAAGGTGAAGAAAATAACCGGTTACGGGTATGTGTTGAAGAATTCGGGTGAGTTTATTCTGATCGAATCGATCCATATGGCCTTTAAACTCTTCGAAGCCAAGCAGGAAGCTCAAATCAATCTGAAAAAAAGTGAAATAGCGTATCAGGAGATAGAGGCGCGGGAATACCGCCTGCAGCACGTGAACAGGGTGCTTCTGTCAATCCGCAATGTGAACCAGGTTATTACCACGGAGCGGGATGAGAGTACACTGCTCAACAGGGCCTGCCAGCTCCTGATTGAAACCAGCGGCTATCATAAGGCCTGGATTGTGCTTCTGCAGGAGGGCCGGCCGGTTGAGCCCTACTATCATGCCGGCTTCAATGCAAGCTTCAAACCGATGGAAACCATGCTGAGCCAGGGGAGAGTACCGCAATGTGCCCAGCATGCATTTGCAACGGGGCAAGTGCAACTCACCTCTAATCCTGCCGAAGAGTGCCCCGGCTGTCCCTTTAATGAGTTATATAGCGGCCAGAGCTGCGGATACGACGAAAAAGCCACTATGACCATGCAGCTGGAGTATAACGGCCATGAGTACGGGTGGATAAGTGTAATTCTGCCGGCCTTTTACAGCGATAATCCGGATGAATTAAAGCTTTTTGAGGAGATAGCTGGTGATTTAGCCTTTGCGCTGCACCATATTCGAATGGAGGCGGAACACTCTTCCCTGGCCCGTGATTTGAACCTGACGCAGTCCACACTGATGGCAGCTCTGGATAACAGCCACGCGGGCATTGCGATTGCCGATGCGCCGGACGGGAAGCTGCGCTATGTGAACGATGCCGGGATGTTGATTCTCGGCGGTAATCGAGAGAAGATTGTGAGCGGAATTGGCATCGATCAGTATGTAGTCAGATGGGATATGCTCGATCTGGATGGGCGGCCGCTGGATACCGACGAAGTACCCCTCACACGGGCGGTGCGCTATGGAGAGACGAACAGCCGGCAGTTCATTGTGCGCCGTGACAATCGGGAAGACCGGGTTGTACTGGCCAATGCCGCCCCCATTTTTGATCAAGAGGGCAGTGTAGTTTCAGGTATAGTAATTTTTCTGGATGTAACCGAATACAGGCAGACTGAAATAAAACTGCGAGAGAGTGAGGAGAAGTATAAGTTCTTATATGAAAACGCGCCTCTGCCTTATCAATCCCTGGACATAGATGGGAATTTTTTAGAGGTAAACCCGGCCTGGCTGCGGACTCTCGGGTATTCTCGGGAAGAGGTCATCGGCCGGAACTTCGCAGAATTCCTGCACCCCTCCTGGAGGCCTCACTTTGAGAAGAACTTTCCGGCCTTTAAGCAACGGGGGTATGTCAACGATGTGCAGTTCAAAATACGCCACAAGAACGGCGAGTATCGCGACATTACCTTCGAGGGCTGTATCGGGTATAAACCGGACGGCAGTTTCCGGCAAACCTACTGCGTGTTCAAAGACATCACCGAGCAAAAACGGGCTGAAGAGCAGCTGAAAGAGAGTGCGGCACGCTTCCAGGCGCAGATGCTGGAGTCATTGGATGAGGCGGTTATCGCCACGGATAAAAGCGGAACGGTTTTGTATGTGAACTCGTTTGCCGAGTGGCTGTACGGCTGGCCCCGGGAGGAGGCTGTTGGGAAAAACATCATGAATGTGACTGTGCCGCAGACTTCACATCAGCAAGCCGCGGAAATTATGCAGGCACTCAGTAAGGGCGAGAGCTGGGCCGGTGATTTCAAGGTTCACACGAAGCAAGGGACTGAATTTCTGGCCCATGTGACCAATTCACCGGTTTATAGCAGCGAAGGCGAGCTGATCGGTATTATCGGTATCTCATATGATGTTACCGAGCGCAGGAAAACCGAGCGGGAGAATGAGTAT
>JAASTM010000490.1 GCA_021767325.1 Spirochaetales bacterium | reverse complement strand
GGTGCGGCAAAGGGGTCGCCTTGAACATGGTCGATGAAGAGTTGGAAATTACGGAAATCCCAGCGGCCGGCGATATCTTTGTATGCCTTGTAGCCGCGGCGGTCTAAACGTTTAAGTTCGCTCGACAGATCTTCGGCGGTGCTCATATGAAACCTCGCTCATAAATTTGGCAGATTATCGGGTTAGAAACCCCGTTCTTGCCGTACCGCCTCGTACGCCTCCTGGATTTCACGGAACTTGTCGGCTGCAAACTTGTTGAACTCTTCCGGCAGCCCTTTAGAGGCTATGGTATCGGGATGGTACTCCCGCACCAGCCGGCGGTAGGCCTTTTTTATCTCGTCGTTAGAATCCTGCGGGCTGACTCCCAGCACCGCGTAGTGCTTCTCGGCGCTGGCAGCATACCGGTTACGGATGTTGTCGATCCGCTGTTGAGAGAATTGGAATATGGTGGCGGCTCGCCGGATCAGATCCTCTTCGGCGGAAGTGACACCTCCGTCTTCGGCGGCTACACGGTACAGAAAATCGATCAGCAGTTCGAGAATCTGCGGCTGATTCCTGAACTCGCCGTAGAATTGCTGGGCAAGCTGTTCATAGGGCTGATCCTGCGACAGGGCGGTGTGAAAAATACGTTCGGCCACGCGCTTACTCTGGGGGTCGAGCTGCAGATCGCGGTCCATGAACTCCTGAATGCGCTGGCGCTCGGCCTGCGACACGCTTCCATCGGCCGCCGCCACCTTGGCGATCATCGAGAACGCACCGATGAAGAAGGTCATCTGCGCCCGCTGTTGCGGGGACACACGCCGGCCGAAAGCACCTCCGCCCATCTGTTCGTACGGACTCCCGCCCCCGTAAGATCCCCCCGAAAAGGGAGATTCGGAGGTTCCGAGTTCACCACTCTTATCGATGGTATGTCCGAAAGCGGCCCCGGCAATTGCGCCCAGCGGACCGCCGATGACGAAGCCGAGGGTGCCGCCGATAAGTTTTCCCATCCATCCCATAGCTACATCTTCTCTATCAGCATCGAACACTTGCCGGAGGGAATCGGCAGTGTCTTCTTCTTGTTTTCGTCGAGGATATTGATGGTGAAGTAGTAGAGCTTTTCCGACTCCAGCCGCACTTCCCATCCGCGGTTGCTCTTGTTGGTGAGTATGGAAATGATATTCCGCTTGAGCGAGAGGTTTTCGATCCCCATGATTTCGAGGGTCGGCATGATCCAATCCACCGTTTTGCGCGGCAGGCTGATAAACAGCCCGAGCACGTTCTCGATGATCAGGGTAATGGTCGACAGGCCGACATAGGGAAGATACAACGGGCGGGGGAACTCCTCGTTGCCTTCCCACTGGGCCTGACCCTCTTTCAGCGGATGATACGCTTCGTACACATTGCCGTCCTCCCGGCCCTCCGGGTGCAGGGTATCCAGCATGTAGTACAGGTGCCGGATGGCCGCCTCACGGGCGAGCTCGAAGCGGGCGTACTTTTCCAGGCCCTTCACCACCATAAAGTTAAAGGCCGGGAAAACAGAACCGCGGTATCCGCCGCCGTTTTCATCGAAGTCGGGATCGTCGGCCGACAGGGTCGGGAAGGGGTGCTCGATTCCGAAGGTTTCGGGATTTTTCAGATGATCTATCAGCCGGACAGCTTTGGCTTCGTTGGGTATCTCGGCCAGCAGGGTCCAGAAGCCGGCAATAGTTTTCTGGGGCAGCCGGTCGCCGTTCTCGTCCAGGTCGTGATAGAAACCGGTCTCCTCGTCCCACATCATTGAATTGATACGGGTCTTCAGCGAAAAATAGTGCCGTTTATAAGTAAAGCTGATCTCTTTATCATTGAGAATATCACCCAGGGCCGACATGTACAGGGCATTAATCGCCTGCTGCGAATTGAAATCGACCTGATATTTCGCCTTCTCACGCGGGCTGTTGCCCATCCGGGTGGCTTCTGAGGGTACGCTGTACAGACCGTTCTCCGCTCTGAAGTTCTCCTCCAGCCAGGCAAAGTACTGCTGCAGCCGGGGAACTACCTCTTTCAGGCGCTTTTTGTTGCCGCCCTTGTGAAACAGGTTGTATTCGGCGAATGCAAACAGCGGCGGCTGAACGCTTTCGGGATTATCGTCGGTGAACACGGGACCACCGTCTTCTATGCGATATTCACCCCGGATTGCCCCGGAATCTTCCTGTTTACCGTAAAAATTGTCCAAAACACTGGCTGCCGGAAAAATATTGTTGCTATACGCCAGAAAGAAGGTAGACAAACAGGCCTCAAACTGGTTAATAGTGTTACTATCAGGATGCACCAGAA
This sequence comes from Spirochaetales bacterium, assembly GCA_021767325.1. The sequence goes on along the minus strand of JAASTM010000490.1, from coordinate 693 downwards.
AAGCCGCCTGCAGCCCGTTTTTGTCTTGATCTTTATTTTTATACCAGGCATCCTGCACCCATGCCCAGGTCTGTTCGTACATATCGACGAAGTCCTGGTCATAGAAATGCACCGCAGGAAAGCCCTTCTTTACCATCAATGAACCTTGCATATTCCCCCGCATGTCACACGTTATTCGAGTATAGTTCTAGTTATGCAAAAAAAGAGAGAAATTACCCTTTATTTGAGTTTATAAAATACAACGTAACGGCTTACAAGTCAAATTTTATAGGCTTTAGAGATACTTTTTCGTTCCTTTTTCAGCCTGACCGCCCCCCTCCTGTGTTGACAGAGCGTAAGTCTATAGTGTCTGCTGATACTAATGGATTTCCAAGTGAACCGCTATTTCAAGCGCGAAGTAAACATACTCTCAGTGGACGGCGGCGGCATCCGCGGCATCATTCCGGCGATGGTTTTGGCAGATTTAGAGAAGCGAATCGCCGCCCGCAAGGCGAATTATCCGCTCTGCCGGGCCTTCGATCTGTTGGCCGGCACCTCCACCGGCTCGATTATCGCTCTGGGGCTTACCGCCCCCAGATATGCCCCCGGCTTTGATCCCGGCACCGGGTCAGAAACCGGAGATAAACCCCGCTATTCAAAAGAGCCGCTGTTCAAGGCCGAAGATCTGGTTAAAATCTACCTCGAAAAGGGAAT
>JAASTM010000489.1 GCA_021767325.1 Spirochaetales bacterium | reverse complement strand
TTGAATGCGTGACCATTTCGGGGTACGGCCGAGGGGCCAGTTTCGATCCCTACCGCGAAGAACAGATGACTGGGCCGCGGTCTAACCATGCCTGGAACGCAGTTAAGCTGGAGGGCCAGTGGCACCTGGTGGATGTGACCTGGAATTCCGGGTATGTGCGGGGCGGCAAGTTTGAACCGAAATTTAATCATCACTATTTTAAGATACCTCCACGGCAGTTCGCCTATCGCCATTTTCCGCATGAAGAAAAGTGGCAGCTGTTGGAGGAACCGCTCGATTTTGAAGAGTTTATCTCACAGCCGCTGCTGCGGGGGCGTTTTTTTACCTACGGATTTCGCCAGCGTGATGAGTATGAAAAAATCACCCTTGTTGAGGATACTGAACACGAGCTGCAATTCAGCGACGGCATGGACATGTTGATGTCGGCCCGGCTAGTAGCCTATCCGGACCAGAGTAAAGAGTTTCAGGGCTATGAGATGATTACCCGCGACTCTGAAGGGACACATACCGTGCATGTGCGTTTCCCCGAGCCGGGCAGGTATCGCCTGATGTTGTTTGCAAAGCATCAGAACGACCGGGGCAGCTATAGTTCACTGGGCAGCTACTATTTCGAGACCACCGCAGAGGCGCAGGGCGCCGGGCGGGAAGTAGACCCATTTCCGCAGGTATTCGGGCGTTTCAAAGAGTCCGGCATCACTGAGCTACAGCCGGATGAAGGGGTGCTCCGGCGGGGAGAGCCGCAGCGTTTTTCTTTCACGGCGGGAGAGCAGGCGGAGTACTATCTGTTCGCCGGAAGCTACGGACATTTTCGCTTCGATATAGACAAGGACACCGGCACATATGAACTGGAAACCAGTCTGAACGGCGATGAAGTCTACCTATCGAAGAAAGTAAACAACCGGTTTTATCATCTGGCCAAGTATCGTTTGGAGTAGGGCCTCTCGATAGCTGTACTTCTGCGGTGCACAACGTGTATGCCTTTAGATTTGACAATGGACTATTTTGAATAGATAATACAAACAAACAAAAACGAATATGGAGCGCGAAATGTTACAGATTAGCGTTTCTGATTTGAAGGAATCCAACCTTTTTCTCAACGATTTGTACCAGAATGTAACCTCGGCCATTTTTCTCGCTGACAGCGAAGCCCGAATATACAACTTCAACGACGCCTTTCGAACCCTGTTCTACAAGCAGGAGGACCAACTACTGAAGCAGCTGTGCGGAAATGCCATGGGCTGTGTGTTCGCGGAGGAGGAGGGAAAAGACTGCGGCTCTACTTCGAACTGCAAGAACTGTGTGTTACGCGAATGTATTCTCAAATCATTTACCGAAAAAGTGCCGGTCTATAAGGAGCGGATGACCCGTAAGTTTTATATCAATGATGAGGTGATCGAGAAACATTTTATCTTTACCACCAAGTACATAACCTATCAGGGCGATGAGATGATTCTGGTGATCGTGGATGATATTACCGATCTGGAGGAGCAGCGTCGTAAGATCGAACAGCATAATGAGGCGCTGTTGAGCATTTTGAAAACCCGGGTGAAAGAGTACTCACAACTTCGGCAGCAGCTTTCAAGTGAAAAGGTTTCCTCAGATGTACTGCGGCAGGAGCTGCAGCACCGCATGGGCAACAGCCTGCAGCTGATTACCTCGCTGTTGAGCCTGCACTCACGAGATTCGAAGAATGGATACTCTGACCATCATTTTATGAAAATCATCGAGAGCGTGCAGGTAATCAAACTGATGTACAGCAATATTATCAATGAAACCGGAACCGCGCTGAAGGTGAACCTGCAGTCCTATATCAACTCCATAGTATCCTCCCTGCAGGGGCCTGAAGGTTTACTTTTCGGCCACATCAATTTTCGGCTTGATATGCAACCGCTGCAGCTCGGAATTGACACTGCTCTGCCCCTGGGAATGATCCTCTACGAGGTGCTCTCCAATGCGGTTATTCCACGCGGGGAGCCTGCTGAAAAGGGTACCGTCTTAATAAGCTTGAATAAAACTGATGGAAAACAATGTACGCTCTCGGTGAGCGATGAAGGCCGGGCCATTTCGACCCGGCGCTTCCAGCACAGCGGCCTGGGACTCGAACTGGTTTATATTCTCTGCGAACAGATTCATGGCAATTGCCGACTGGAGTCGGGCAGCTCCATCCTAATAAGTTTTACCAACTCGGATGTAGCAGAGCATTGCACCTAAATTTATTGAAACATGTTGTAGACAGCGGTGTTGAGCCGCTTCATGGCCGTCTGTACCGCTATATTATCGGAGTGCCGGTTGGCATACTTAGTGATAGTGTTGAGCGCCGGGTCGTACTCCATCAGAGCCTGTCCATATTCGGTCAGGGTTTCTTCTAACTCCGGCGGCGGGTTTTCGCCCCATTCGGGGTGGGCCTTAATGACGGCATACATCTTCTTTCCGTAGGCCTCCACCGTGTCCGCGTAGCAGTTGCAGGCTTCGATGAAATCCTCGGGGCTCTCCATCTGCTCTACCTGCTCGGCCAGCAACTTCATACCGGCGGTCATTTCAGCGATAACCTCTTTTGCATCTGTGTCGGAAGTTTCAGCCGCGAGGTGCATCACAGCGGCCAGGCAAAGGAGCAGAATACCGATTACCATACCACATTTTTTCATGGCGGTACCTCCTTTCCTCTATTCTAAACCCGATTTTGTCTGAGGTGAAGGTGAGAAAGGTTTGATTTCAGCCGCGTGGGTTACGGCTCAGGAGGCTCCGGCAGCAGATGCAGAAGTGTTTCGGAACATGCGTTCGATGGTGCGCGGAAACTCTTCGGATGAAAAAATGTGATCCAATATGAGGGTGCCGGCACCGATAGGGCCCGATTTTTCCTTGAGCTCGGAGATGCAGACATTTAACTCGTAGGTGGCCAGGTGGAGGGATCGGTGGATAATCGACTCGCGGATTGCGCCGATGAACAGGTTTCCGAATCCGGAGAGGCCGCCACCGACTACAATTGAGGA
>JAASTM010000488.1 GCA_021767325.1 Spirochaetales bacterium | reverse complement strand
GTCTCGCTGCGGGCAAAAACCTACCTCGAGGCCCAACAGATGTCGGCGATGGTGGTAGTGCCGCTGGTGCTGCTGATAGTAATGCAAATCACCGGGGTAATTACCTTTCATACCGGCTACGCCCTGCTCTTCAGCCTCGGAGTCCTGCTGCTGGACTGGTTTGCCATGAGCCGGCTGCTGCCGCGTTTCAAACGGGAGAATATTCTTTAGGCTCAGCCGGGCGCCGGCGGACCCACGGCCTACCTGCCAGTCTTAGCAGCCGCCGCGGTTCATGGAACGGTCGGACACCTCTTCGAGCCGCTTCACCTCTACCGAGCGTCCCTCGTTTTCGAGTTCCGAGTAGTAGGATTTCGCCGATTTTTTGGGGCTCTTGGTAACCCGTATCCGGATGCGGTGGTCCTCTTCCAGAGCCCTTTCCACCCGTTCGACCGGAGCCGTCTCCAGGTAGAGCCAGCAGTCGGTACAGCATTTTTGGTCCAAATACTTTTTGATGTTCTCTACATCCACCCAGCCGACATGCTGCCCGTGCACCAGAACTACATCTCTCTGTTCAACTTCATTATTTTCCGAATTCGCAGTCATAATCTCTGCTCCTCAGCTATTATTATAACAGCTATACCCGCCCTAAGTGAATTTTTTTATATTCACCCGGGCTCAAGCCTTCGGTTTTCCGGAATACACTGCTGAAGTAACTCAACGACTCGTAGCCGCAACGCTCGGCTACCTCCGACAAACTTATTTCCGGTTCTTGCACCATCAGATCTTTGCTGCGGGCGATGCGATAGGAGTTCACGTACTCAAAGGGACGGTGATTCATCGTCTCCTTGAACAGGTGACAGAGGTACTGCGGGGTTACATCGAGCGTTGCCGCCAGGTCGTCTATGGTAATAATGTCCTGATAGTGCTGCTCGATAAAATCAAATACCGGTTTGAGACGGGAGTACTTGGTCACTACCGGCTCATTGTCACTGCGGTAGGCGTACTTCATAAGCGTAATAAGAAAATCATAGACCAGGGAGGAACACTCCAGCCCCTTCAGGTTCGAATCGGAGAGCAGATGAAAGAAGGCCACCCGCATCTTGTTCACCAGCTGTTCGGCATGCACCACCGAATACACTCCCGATTCGGTCAGACCGGCTACTTCAAGAATCGGTGGAAGATTTTTTCCGCCGAAGGTAAACCAGTGCACCTTCCAGGGCGAGGTTACCGGATAGTAGCGGTGCGAAACCCCCGGATACAGGAACATCGCCTGGTCGGCACCGACCACAAAGTCCTGCCCGTCGAGGTGCAGCACGCCCTCGCCCTCCTCACACTGGATCCACTGGTAATGCGGAAAGCCTTTCGGCCGGTTGTGCGGGTCCATCTCCTGGTGAAAATCGACACCGACTCCCAGGAGGTAGAAGGGGAGCTTCAGCTCCATTTCGGTTAAGACAGCAAAGGCAAATTTTCCCATACGCGTATCGCCCCAAGTATAAACCGGACATCTTAAAATATCTACAATTACATTCAAATCTTATCATTGACCGAATTCACCGCCCGGCGCATAATTTTCTTACAATAAGTAAAGGAGGATCTTGGTTTATGAGAAACAAGATTGTTGTAAGTGTTCTCGCCGTACTGTTCGTCCTGGGCATGGTTCCCCTGTTTGCCGGCGGTCAACAGGAAGGCGCTGCCGAAGGCGGCCAGGCTGAAGAACAAAACGTAGTTGTGTACAATTCTTACTGGAGTGACCCCGAACCAAAGCGGGTCGACGCCGACCTGGTCGAGATGTTCAAAGAGCAAAACCCCGGAGTAAAGGTCATCCACAGTACCGTTGCTCACGAGGATTTCAAACAGGCTATCCGGGCCTACCTCACCTCATCCGCACCCCCCGATGTGCTGACATGGTTTGCCGGTAACCGTGCCCGCTTCTTCATCGACAAAGGGCTAATCATGGACATCAGCGATGTGTGGGAAGAAGCCGGCTGGAACGAAAGCTATGCAAAGGGCTTTCGCGCTATGAGCTCGGTGGACGGAAAGCAGTATTTTCTGCCCAGCAACTGGTACTGGTGGGCAATTTACTACGACACCCGCGTGTTCGACAAGTACGACATCGAAATCCCGGAAACCTGGGACGAGTTGATGGCCGTATGTGAAAAATTGAAGAGCAACGGGGTAACTCCCTTCACTATCGGTACCAAATACCGCTGGACCGCCGCTGCTTGGTTCGATTATCTCAACATGCGCGTCAACGGACCTCAGTTCCATATTAACCTGATGCTGGGGAAAGAGCGTTATGACGACCCGCGCGTTCTGAAGGTATTCGAAGAGTACTGGGGACCGATGATCGACAAAGGCTACTTTGTAGAAAGCCCGGCTTCCTACGCCTGGGCCGAAGCTATCCCCTTCATGACCAACGGCAAGGCTGCAATGTATCTGATGGGCGACTTCATCCGTGACTCTTATCCTGAAGAAGATCTGAAGTATCTGGACTTCTTCCGCTTCCCGATCATCGACCCGAGCGTACCGGTCGGCGAAGATGCTCCTACCGACGGTTACTTCATCCCGAAGAACAGCCAGAACCCCGAGATGGCTAAGAAACTGCTCAAGTTCTTCGGCTCCAAGGAGGCTCAGGAGTATGTGGCCAAAGAACTCGGACGTCTGGTAACCAACAACAAGATAGATACTTCTATCTATAACGAAAACCAGATGAAGGGGCGCAAAATCGTGAACAGCGCCGACTATGTGGCTCAGTTCTACGACCGTGACACAACTCCGGAAATGGCCGACAAGGGTATGAACGGTTTTATGGAGTTCTGGCAGAATACCGATAAAGCTGAAGAGATCACCAAGAAACTGGAAGAAGCCCGCCAGCAACTCTTCGAGAAAGAATAAACTAATTTATTCATCATAATTCAGACCGGCGGCCTATGCCGCCGGTCTTTCATACCCCAAGGAGGAATTGAATGCTGGATTCGAAAATCCGCTACAAGCTGATTCCGTATGCCTTCCT
>JAASTM010000487.1 GCA_021767325.1 Spirochaetales bacterium | reverse complement strand
TGGTCTTGATAATGGTCATAGCGGCCCGCAAAACCGCTGCGGTGGCGTTCTCCGCACCAGCCACCATTGCATCGGCAACTCCCTTGCGCACCATCATAGCTCCCCAGTTGAGGGGATCGACGATCTTTGCCCGGGCATCCTCTTCGCTGATACCCTTGTGTTTGCGCAGCTCGAAAAACTCATTTGCAAACTCGTCCAGCAGATCGCTTTCGGCGGGTGTGCTGATTTTGACGCCGGTAAGGTCCGCGCCAACCGATTCCGCCGCCTTGGCGATCTCGGCCCGAGTCCCCACCAGATACACCTCTGCAGCCAGCCCCTCGTCGACTATCTGCCGGGCTGCCTGCAGCGTGCGGGGCTCCAGAGACTCCGGAAGCACCAGCTTTTTCTGCATCGTTTTCGCTTTCTGTTTCATCTTCTCTGAAAAGGTCATATGAACTCCTAACTCAATATATTTTTATACATTACCGTATACAGAATACCAGAGAAGCGGCGAAATATCTATAATCTATTGTCCTTCAGAGAAAAATCCATTAATATCGCCACATGACTGTCGGAATTTACGGACTCGGACGTTTCGGAACCTACTGGGCGTCTCTGCTGGGGCAGAAGTTCAAGGTAATCGGCTACAGCCGTTCACCTAAACCGGATCTTCCGGAAGAAATTGAACCGGTCTCAAAGGAGCAGCTCGCCCAGGCGGATGCCATCTTCATGTGCGTGAGCATCTCCTCCTTCGAGGCGGTCCTGAAGGATTTGGCGCCGCTCCTGAAAACAGGGGTTACACTCTTTGACACTTGCTCGGTCAAAGTCCATCCGGCCCGGGTCATGCAGCAGATACTGCCGGCCCACGTACAGGCCATCGCCTCGCATCCCATGTTTGGCCCGGATTCCGGCAAAAACGGCACCGAAGGCCTGCCGATGGTCATGTCCTCGCTGACGGCCGATCCCGAGAACTTCGAACACTGGAAAAACATTTTCCTCAGCTACGGAATGCAGGTTATCGAAATGAGTCCCGACGAGCACGACCACCAGGCCGCCTACACCCAGGGGGTGACCCACTTCATCGGCCGGGTGCTGCAGGACCTGCACCTGCCGGACAGCCGCATCGCCACCATGGGCTACCGCAAGCTCCTCGAGATAATCGAACAGACCTGTAACGACCCGCTGCAGCTCTTCTACGATCTGCAGAGTTACAATCCCTACACCGGTGAGATGCGCAACGCTGTCTTCAAGTCATTCCAGCACACCTTGAACATGCTCGAGCCGGAGGATGAGAACAGTTGAGTCTTGACAGGTGCAATATCGCTGAGTAGGATTGCCATATAACACGGGGGAAGAGATGTCTGAAGTACAAATACGCGAAGTAGATGAAAGCGACATAGTTACCATACTGGCCGACGATATCAGTTTCGAAGGCAAGCTCAGTTTCGACGACAGTCTGATGATCAAGGGGCGTTTTCAGGGCGACATCCGGGCGCTCGGGAACCTCTATGTCGACAGCGATGCGGTGGTCGAAGCCCGGGTCGAGGCCAATATCGTGTCGCTGAAAGGCACTATCAAGGGCGATGTCTTTGCCCACACCCGTGTTGAGCTTTTCGCCACCGCCATGGTAGACGGCGACATCACCGCTCCCGATGTCATTATGGAAAGCGGATGCAAGTTCAACGGAATCTGCAAGATGGAAGCGCCGAATACCGAACTGACCCAGGGGGAAACGCAGAATGCGCCGAGTTAATACAACTCTTTTAATATTAATATTTATATTAAGCCTCATTCCTACTCTTTATCTCAGCGCGCAGGAACGGCCCGACGCCTTAAGACTTTATAACAACGGCCAGTACACACAAGCCGTGGAGGTCTGTCTGCAGGAACTGGAAGAGATGCCGCAGAACATGGACTCCTACGCCGTGCTCTGCTGGAGTCTGGTGCGGCTGGGCCGCTACGACGAGGCCCTCGACTATGCCGAACAGGGCATGCAGATATCCCGCTACGATCCGCGCATGGTCGAAATAGTAGGCGAGGTACATTACTATCAGGGGCGCAACCTGCAGGCCCTGGAGTGGTTCGAAGAATACACCGTGCTGGCCCCAACCGGATCGCGGATCGATACTGTCTATTACCTGATGGGCGAAATCTTTATCCGTCTCGGCGAGTTTCATCACGCCGACATCGCCATTACCACCGCTCTGTACCACACCTCCTCAGTGGCGCAGTGGTGGGCCCGGCTGGGATACGCCCGTGAACAGGCCGAGGATTACGAGTATGCCCTGGAGGCGTACAATGAAGCCTTGAAACTGAGGCCCGGGCTCAACGATGCCGAGCGCGGAAGAAACCGAGTACAGGAGAAAATGCAAACAGGATGAGGGTCGCCTTTTACACTCTGGGTTGTAAACTGAACCAGAGCGAGAGTGAGGCCCTGGCGTCTACCTTCAAGAGCCGGGGCTTTTTTATTGCCCGTCCGCAGGACGGGGCGGATATATTTATCGTCAATTCATGCACAGTCACCAGCAAGGCCGAACAGAAGGCCCGCCGGATGATCCGCAAACTTGCCAGGAAAAACCCGGATGCGGTCATAATCGTGACCGGCTGTTACGCCCAGCTGGACAAGGAAGCGATCGAAGCGCTTGTGCCGAATGCGGTAGTGCTGGGCCACGACCGCAAGTACCAGCTCCTCGATTTAGCACAGTGCCTCGAGATGTCCGGGGGCTGCAGTGCCGAAGCCTCGGTCGAGGCCGTTCAGGCGGCAGTCGAGCAGTGTGTAACCGGCTTCAAGTCGAATGCGCCGGAGGAGGGCGGCATTTTCCGCTTCGCCGCCGATACCTACAGCTTCCACTCACGGGCCTTTCTCAAAGTGCAGGACGGCTGCGACCACAAATGCGCCTACTGCCGGGTGCGGCTGGCCCGCGGCCCCTCCGTAAGTCTGGGCCCCGATGAGGTGGCCGCCCGGTCCGCTCAGCTCTATAAACGCGGTTACAACGAACTGGTGCTGACCGGGG
>JAASTM010000486.1 GCA_021767325.1 Spirochaetales bacterium | reverse complement strand
GGCTTCGTATCAATCATCAAAAACTTCGGGGCGGCTGTGGGAGGCTCGCTGGAACACAGCCATCAGCAGGTGGCCTGGAGCAATATCATGCCGCGCAGCTTCTACAACAACTGGAGCTTCTTCACCCGGCACCGGCAGTTTTTCAGCAGCTACATGATAAACGAAAACCCGATCGACCTGGAAATCAAAGACTACGGAAAAGCGGTGCTGATGGTTCCCTACTTCATGAAGCGCCCCTTCAATATGATGCTGTTTCTGAAGGATGTGGGCAAACAGTACGTCTGCGAACTCGATGAGGATGAGTTGGAGAATGTGGCGGAGGGCATCGGCGATGCGATCTCGGCTATTATGGAGATTATGCCGCGTATAGGCAAAGAGACCGCCTACAATATGATCGTTCACAACGGGCCGGGGGCCGGTCTCTACTACGAGTTTCTGCCCTATACGCAGGAGACCGGCGGCTATGAACATCTGGGCATGTGGATATGCCAGGGGACTCCGTCCCAGGCTGCTACTGAGTTGAGACGTGTTATCTAGACGCGGCTGCGGCCGTCTACAGGACATGAATCTTTAATTGGAATTTATTGTAAATATTATTATATATACTAAATGAGATATGCTTATGCCATGCTGATTATACTACTGACGGTGGCTGCCCAGGTAGGGGCGGCTGAATCGCAGGTAATTGGACGGACGGTGCAGGGGCGGGCGATCGAGGCTGTCCGTTTCGGTGACGGGCCCCGGTCGGTGGTCCTGTACGGCGGAATTCACGGAGGATACGAGTGGAATACGGTAGCCCTCACAGAGCGGCTGATAGAGTATTTCGAAGCGAATCCAGAGGAAGTGCCCCCGGAACTGCGGCTGTACATAATCCCCTGTCTGAATGTCGACGGGCTGGCGCTGGTAGCTAAAGCAGGGGTCCTGCAGGATGGGCGGCCGCTGGAGGCCTCTGATATGCAAAGCGGGGACAGGAGCCGGGGGCGCTTCAATGCCCGTGGGGTTGATCTGAACCGCAACTGGGACGCAAACTGGGCTCCCACTTCGGAGTGGCGTAATATGGAAGTGGATGCAGGCCGGCGCCCATTCAGCGAACCGGAGACCCGGGCGCTGCGCGATTTTGCGATTCGGATGAAGCCGGTGGTGATAGTCTCGTATCACAGCCAGGCCGACGGCATCTACTACAGCGGTAAGCGGGACAGATGGGAGCCGGCCCGCCGGCTTGCGCAGTTGTACTCGGAGGCCTCCGGGTATCCTATCCCGCAGGGCCGCGGGCTGGTGAGCTATCGTATCACCGGCGCTTCGGGGGGCTATTTTTACCGTCTGGGCATCCCCGAGATTACAGTTGAATTGGAAGGGCGCAGCGGACCCGAATTCGAACCCAACCTGGCCGCAGTGCGGGCCCTGCTGCAGGCGGTAGCCGAGTAGGCGGGACGAGTAAGCGAGCCGAAGGCCGGCAAATTCGGGCAACCAAGTTTTTGCTTTCGGGCCCTTTATTCATTACATTTTAAAATGGATTCGAAAGGAGGAATTCAAAATGGCAGATTATCATGAAGCAATTGAACAATTGTCGTCAGAAACAAAAAACCAATCGAGAGCACTAAAGAGCCTCAAGGAGGAAGTCGAGGCGATCGACTGGTACAATCAGCGGGTGAATGCATCCGATGATCAGCAGTTGGCCGGTATTATGGCCCACAACCGAGATGAAGAGATCGAACACGCCTGCATGGCCCTGGAGTGGCTGCGGCGGAATATGCCCGAGTGGGACGAAGCCATGCGGACATTCCTGTTTACAAGCGGTGATATTACCGAACTCGAAGAGGAAATGGAATCCGGAGAGGGTGAAGCCAAGCGCTCCGGAGGGAATTCAGACTTAGGCATAGGCAAGCTTTAGGAGGTAGTTATGGATATTTTACGCAGATCCTTGGCCCCAATTTCTGATGCGGGCTGGGGCGAGATAGATTCGTTAGCAGCTGATTATCTTCGCAGCTCCCTGGCAGCCCGGCGGCTGGTCGATGTAGCCGGTCCGAAGGGCTGGGGTTTTCATGCAGTCAGCTCCGGCCGGCTCGGAAAGATCAAGGAGAGCGGCAAGATTTCATACGGGATGTACGATGTGAAGCCCCTGCTGGAGCTGAGGGTTCCCTTCGAGCTGGATGTCTGGGAACTCGACAACGCCACCCGGGGCGCACAGGACGTAGATCTGGATGTCCTGGAAAAAGCGGCCGAGGAGGTGGCGGCTTTTGAAGACAAGGTGCTGTTTGAGGGGTTCAAAGATGCCGGCATCAGTGGGCTCAAATCAGCCTCGGAAATTGCGCCGATTCAATTTCCCCAGGATCCCGAGCAGATGGTCCAGGCCGTAGCGCAGGGAGTAGCCGAACTGGCGAAAAACGGTATTGAAGGGCCTTACAGTCTGGCAGTGCCAATGGATGTATGGCAGCAGCTCACCAGCTACATCAAGGGCCGGCCGCTAAAGGCCCACATCGAGGAACAGACCGGTGGTTCGGTGGTGCTGGCGCGGCATCTGGATACACCTCTGTTGGTGTCGATCCGCGGCGGCGACTTTCTGATGACCCTCGGACAGGACCTGTCGATCGGATACGGTACCCACTCCACAAAAACGGTGGGGCTCTATTTTACCGAGTCGTTTACCTTTCAGATCTTCGAACCGCGGGCAGTAGTGGTGTATAAGTAGCATCCGCGCGGTTCTCGGAAGGAACATAAAAAAGCCGCCTGCAGTGATGGTCGTGCGACCCTCGCTGTCGGGCGGCTGTTTTTTGCCTCTTTGAGAGGCCGGCCCCGTATGGTCGGGGCTAACAGGGGGCTGGCGTTTATGCGTTAGCGCCCTGCTTTGCTTTTTCAGCTATCAACTCTTCGAGCTGCTTTTTCACTGCAGGTACCGAGCAGTCGGTACTCACGGAGGCAACCTCGCCGTCGACTGTGTAGAAAATAGTCATCGGCTCTACATCGCAGCTGAGGCGGTCGCAGAGTGATTTTCCTTTG
>JAASTM010000485.1 GCA_021767325.1 Spirochaetales bacterium | reverse complement strand
TAGGGGCCAGTCGGAGTGAAACCGGTATCTTTGAAGTCACCCGCGATTCGATAGAGCTGGGCAGCACCCTGGTGATGGATGTTCTGTTAAACTTCGGACTGTATCTGAACCTGGATATGCGCAGCCACTTACTGGCCTCCTACTATCGGGCTGCCGACCCCTTCGCCTACGAACAGCAGGATGCCGCCGGGCAGGTACTGAAGCAGGAGAGCGGAGTAAAGTCGGTCAAACTCACCGGCCCGTTTCTCCCCATCGATTTTCAAGAGGGAGCTGGACTGAATATCAATCTGGTGGAAGAGCCCTGGATCAATTCGAGCCTTCGCTTCGGTATAGGACTGCGGCAGTACCTTTACGGAGAGGCCTTCGAGGTCGCCGACGCGAGCTCCGATCCGATAATCCTGCGGCAGCAGGAGGATGAGTTCTCTACCGGGCTGGAGGCGGCCTTACAGTTCAGCACCCAGAGCTTGAACAACCTGAGTTACTCCTCCCGCTTTGATGCCTACGCCCCCTTCGAGGATTTGACCGAACTCGAACTAGAATGGATTCACGACCTGCAGCTGTCTCTGCTGCGCAATGTATCCCTCGATTACCGGGTTACCCTTTACAATGCCCGTAATTCATCCGGAGACGATTACATCGCCTCGGACCACGGTGTGTATCTCCGTTTCTCCACCATCTACCGCATGAGTTTTTAACATGAAAGATGCTCAGGATACAGTCAGCGCAGAGATACACGGCGAAACCCTGGAAATACACGGCTCTCTGACGAAGGACAGTGCTTCGACTCTGTTTACGCAGATTCGGCAAGAAGCACTCACTAAGGTCCGCCGCCTGGATATACATGGAATCGGGCGCATCGATACCAGCGGGATTGCGCTTATTGAATGGATCTGCAGTGCCCCGGAGAAGAAACCGCAGTTGCTATACGAGCAGTGTCCACAGGATGTAAAAAAGCTGGTGGAGGAGTTTCTGCTGCACTCACCTGCTTCTGAGCCGCCGGCTGTAAAGCGAATCCCCCCTCTTTTTGAACGCTCGGGCGGGAGACTGATAGAGGCTGTAAATGAAGCCGGGCGCCTGGGGGTTCTGACGGCCGAGATTTTCTTCTGGTCGGTAGTCGGTATTTTTAAGTCTGCCCAGAGAAGAAAGCATTCGGTTCTGGAACAGTGCTGGGTCATCGGTGTACAGTCACTGCCGTTGGTAGCCCTCCTATCGGTGATTCTGGGAGTAATTCTGGCATTGCAATCCGCGATTCAGTTAAAAGCCTTTGGGGCGAATGTCTATGTTGCCAATCTGATGGCGATATCGATGGTGAGTGAAATGGGGCCGATGATGACCGCCATAATGATTGCAGGGCGCAGCGGCTCGGCCATCGCCTCCGAACTGGCAACCATGAAGGTGTCCGAAGAGATAGAGGCGCTGCAGGTGATGGGAATTGATCCGATCCGCTATGTGGTGGTGCCGAAGTTTTTAGCCATAAGCCTCACAATCCCGTTACTGGTGGCTTTCTCGATTTACCTGGGCATCGGCGGGGGAATGCTGGTAGGTGCGGCCAGCCTCGACATTGCCCCGGAGATTTTTATCGCCCGCGCTTCCAGCTCGGTCGGTCTCATCGACATTACGAAAAGCCTGACTAAAAGCGTATTTTTCGGGTGGGTGATAGTAGTCATTGGCAGTCATTTCGGATTCTCCGTATCCGGCGGGGCGGAAGAGGTTGGCCGCGCGACCACCATGGCGGTTGTGTATTCGATTATTACGGTGATTGTGCTGGACGCCTTGTTCAGTCTGACCGTCCTTATTTGAGGAGACTTGGAATGCAGCCGATTATTCGGGTTGATAATCTGCACGCCGCCTTTGGCGAAAAAAGGGTATTGAAAGGTATCTCCTTACAGATCCTGCCGGAAACGGTAACCGCCATAATCGGCCCCAGCGGCTGCGGAAAAACCACCCTTTTGAAACATCTGCTGGGCCTGTATACACCGGACAGCGGCCGGGTGGTGGTGGCCGGAACGGACCTCTCCACCGCCAGTGAGGAAGACCTGCGCGAATTGCGCACCCGCATCGGCATGCTGTTTCAGAACAACGCCCTGATGGGATCGAATACCATTCTCGAAAACGCAGCGGTTCCCCTTGAGCAGCACACCAATCTGCCGGCCGAACTTATCCGGCTCAACATTCAGCGCAAGCTGGAGCTCCTGGGAATCGGAAGGTCGATCGACAGCCGCCCGGCCGAATTATCGGGTGGCATGCAGAAGCGGGCCGCCCTGTCCCGGGCAATCGCCATGGATCCGGAGCTTCTGTTCTGTGACGAACCTACCTCCGGCTTAGACCCCATTACCAGCAAACGGCTAGATGCGCTGATAGCCGGGCTGCGCGACAAACTCAATATGACCGTTATCATTGTGAGTCACGATGTAGCTAGCATCGGCCGCCTAGCCGACCACATCATCTTTCTCGACCAGGGACAGATTGTCTTTGAGGGCAGCTTCGACAAGGCCCTGCTCTCTACCCACCCGGTGGTAGCCGACTTTTTCTCCGACCGGCGGACTGAAGACGGCAGCGATTCTTAAAAAAACCGCGGATGCACAAAGGGACACACTGATAAGGTCCCATCCGCGAAACGGCTTTAGAACTGCCTACTAAGTTATTACTGTAATTACATGAAAACAAAAATTATCAAAATCGGCACCTCCCGGGGCTTTCGCCTCCCCAAAAAGCTGATCGACCTATACGGACTGCAGGAAGGATCGGACATTGAAATAGAAGAGAACGGTAACGGCATTTTACTCAAACCGGTGCATCAGGAATATACCCTCTCATGGGAGGAAGCCTATCGCCAGATGGCAGCCGAGCACGAAGAGAGTCTCGATTGGAGAGAATGGGAAGCATCTGACCAGGATGGGTTCGATGATTAAGCGTTATGCCGTATATTGGGTTCATCTTGAACCGGGAGCCGGCAGTGAAATGATTAAAACCCGGCCGGCGGTGGTAATAAGCGATGATT
>JAASTM010000484.1 GCA_021767325.1 Spirochaetales bacterium | reverse complement strand
AAGGCTTTTGTGTTCGGCCAAAGCCCGCTTTTTGGCCGCCTGCAGCAGCTGATCCTGCATTCTGATAGTGGTTCTCATGACATAAAGATACTATTTTGACATATGTATGTCAAGATTTGGCGGATGCTTCGGGATAGGGCGCTGCCTACCCTCTTTTATTATATTTGTGGTTTATAAACGCTAAATATTATGATATGCAGCGTTTTCACACACAACAGTAGAGGCCCTCTACCGGCGTTGGTGTTTCAGATGCCCATAGTCCCGGCCGTCCGCGCGGCGGTGCAGGGCTGCTGATAACAAGTTTTATAAAATTCGGGTGCATTTGTCGGCTGTGCCGTGGCGGGCTTATATTCGAGGTATGAGCGCAGCGACTTCTCTGCAAAATCCGGTGTGTGCGGTCTGCGGGCGGCCGATCGAGGGCAGCTATATCCGCGATTACTGGGGCAACAACTATCACCAGGCCCATGAGAGGACCCACCCGGCCTGTTACTACTGCGGGCGGCTGATTTCGAAGCGGAGTACCGGCGGGGGCAGCCGCTATTCCGACGGGCGGATGATCTGTAAGCTGTGCCGCGACCGGGCTATCGAGAGCAAAGAGGCGGGGCTGGCGGTGCTGAACGAGGCGCACGATCTGCTGGAACAGCACGGCATTCTGTTGCGGCCGTTTCGGCCGAATTTCAGCCTGCTCGACCGGCAGACCCTGCGTAAGTACTCCATGAGCGGCAATGAGCTGGGTTTTACCCAGGCCGGGCGGCGGACCGATACACGTACCGGCCGCATTCTGGAGCTGAAAATACAGGTATTTATTCTGGAAGGGCTGCCTTACGAGGCCTTTCTGGCCACCGCCGCCCACGAGCTGATGCACGCCTGGATTCATCTGAACGGCCGGCAGGATGCGGCCCGCTGGTTCAAAGAGGGCAGCTGCAATATGGCCGCCTACCTGGCGCTGCGGGCCAAGCGCAGCTACGAGGCGGAGTACCAGATCGAGCAGATGCGCCGGCAGACCGACCGGGTATACGGAAAGGGCTTTCGGAAGGTGCTGAAATTTGTTCAGCGGCGGGGCGCCGCCGCCTGGCTGCAGGCCGTGCGGACGCGGAAGCGGCTGCCGGTGCTGTGAGGTTCTGTGCCGCGCTTCGTTCGTAAGCGGGTGTCGTTGGGGTGCGGGCGCACGCAATGGCGCGCCCGCTGTTTATTTAATCATCTACGCGAATTACCCGCGGATTCGGTGGTGGATCCGGAATGTTCACGCTCCTGTTCAGCTCTTCGCTGATGTAGCGGGCCAGAACCTCCTGCTCGCCGATGTCCGTACGTTGGGCTCCGCGCTCCTCCGAGGCGGATTTGAGCATGCGGTAGCCGTCACCTCCAGTGAGTAGAAAACCGTTGGTAGCCATGACGATGCGGCGCTCGGATAGGTTGCCCTGCACCTCGCCGTCACTGACGATGGTGTCGGTGGTACCGTCGTCATAGGTCACCTGCAGATTCACCACGCGGCTTGGCTCGCTGACACTGGCTTTGCCCATGATGCCCGGCTGGCTGGCGTCGTACTCCAGGTGCATACCGGCAATCTGCGGAAAGCGGCCGTCGGCTGCCGGAACGCGACTGACCGCGTTCTCCATGGCTGCCAGAAGTTCATCGCCGGTCAGTTCGACTACCGCGGTCTTGTTATCAAAGGCCAATGCAGACTGGATGGTGAAGCGGATAATCTTCGGTCCTTCGATACTAGCCCGAATTCCTCCGCCGTTCTTCAGGGCTACATCAACACCCAGATCGGGGAAGGCCTGGCGGGCATACCACAGGGTGGAATCCGCCGCTAAGCGTCCCAAGTTGGTGGCGCGGCTGCGGACATCAGCCCGCTGGCCGTTGAGCGGTTTTTCTGTGGTGCCGACCTGTTCGAAAGCGGTTTGAATGGTCGGCGTTTTTCTGAGTGCCTTATATATCGATTCTACCCTTTGCGGAGTTTCGAGGGAATGACCGAGCTTGTTTTCGAGTTTGTCGATTGCTTCCGGGGTAGTGGCTACCGGACCGCTACGCGAATCTACGCTGATTATGTGGCCCTCACCGTCGAAGGTTACTATCAGGTTGCCGACATAGCGGTACAGTTGTCCGCTATTCACGTTGACTACGAAGTTCCCATCACGGTCGCGCAGGATGGTCGGATAATCTACATTAGAAGTGTCTCCGGGCCGCAGCATGTTGTAGGGGCCATTGGCTTCGGGACGGGCCATAAAGCCGGTCGCACCGGCGGTGACCAGTATGTCGATGCCGCGCAGCTTGGAGGCTGCCAGCGGGTCGGCAGTGTAGTCCTGGGCATGATCCAGCAGAATGATCTTGTTGATGCCCTTGCTCTGCAATAGCCGTACCTGCTCCATTACCTGCTGTACCGCCGATACTTTCGGCTGATTTGTTTTAGGATCGCGTCCACCGTAGAAATCGAGGCCCGGTATAGTTTCCTGAGGATCATTGATGACGTTGAAGAAATCCGCCGGAGCCCGGCCGATGAGGCCGATTCGTTCGCCGCCGACTTCCACGTAAGAACTACGGGCGACCTTGCCGGCGTTCTCCTCGACACTGGCGCCGTCTTCACCGATCTCGATCTCCGGAACCCCTTCAGCCAATTTCACATCGCTAAAATCGAGGTTCACCGCCAGAAATGGATAATCGGCCTTATCGAGCATGCGGGCAAAATCGTTGATTCCCCCGTCGAAGACATGGTTGCCGATTCCGTTGGCCGTCAAGCCCATGGCGTTATACATGGCGATATCGCCCAGTCCCGGCGCGCCGAACTGTTCCACCTCGGCCGCCGCTTTATAATACGGTTTCGGCAGAGTATGATCGCCGGCCGTCACATAGATCGTATTGCGACCTTCATTCGGGGCAATCTCCCGCAGCCCCTCAATCACCGTACCGTAGTGCAATATTTTCGGTTCAAGGGTATTCGGATTTTGAAAAGACGACTCGTTATCCGAACTGTGAAGCACCTGTAAAGAGTAGGTACTGACCTCCTGCATTCCTTT
>JAASTM010000483.1 GCA_021767325.1 Spirochaetales bacterium | reverse complement strand
GACTCAAACGGCTTAGCGGGAGCGACGGGGATTGAACCCGCGATCTCCGGCTTGACAGGCCGGCGCGATAACCATCTTCGCTACGCCCCCTTTAGGTAAAGAGGAGAATGCACAAATTTTTGTTTTTTGTCAAGCATTCTTATGATTAATATGCCTATTGCCGGGCCTGGCTGAAAGCCTGTACAAAAAACGGCAGCATGTTCAGTTCCATCTGCTGCAGCAGGTGATAAGTACTGTGGGTGCCGTGGAATACTTTCAGTTCTGCCTCAATTCCGTGGTTCTCACATACATTTGCAAAATCCCGAGCAGCCTGTTGTAACCAGTCCTCCTCCCCGTCGCCGTAAGCGATATAAATGGCGGGTTGAACGGGGCTCTTCCGCTTCAGCAGCTCCACCGAGTTCTCAGCCCACTGTTTTCCGTTCCGCAAGTCGACCAACTCGACTGCCGCTTCGGTCACTTCAGCAGCTTTCAGAGCCTCCGTTGAGAACTCCCCGTCCTCCAGCACCTCTTCATACGCCAACACCGCCAGGTGGAGCTCGAGCGCGATTCCGCGTTTCGAAACTATAAAATCAGTAGGGTTGTCATTCGGGGCAGTTGCAGGGCTGGTAGCGAAAATTGCTCCGTAGTGGTCGGCATTCGAAAATCCTATATGCAGCGCGGCACTGGCTCCACCGCTATACCCGGCTATCCCGTTGAGTTCCCGATTACGCGAAACCCTGAAGTTTCGCTCCACGAGGCGCGGTACTTCAAATGCGGAAAAATCCTCCCACCGCCCGGTGATTGGAGAGTTGCGGGCAAAACTGTGTCCCAACTTTCCGTGGGTATCTACTCCGACCAGTACAAAGGCATCTGCAGGATGGGCGGTAAAGTAAGTTTCGAGAATAGGCGTTAACTCATGTATAAACAGCGGAGTCTGACCGAAACCCGGATAGTAATACACTACAGGGTACTCTTTCTCGGAAACTTCGTAGCCCGGCGGCAGATACACGCTAATCAGTCTATCTGCTTTCTCTCCGATAAGGTTATCCGCTATGGCCGGCGAATGAAACTTTACGACCTTCAGCTCTCTGAAGTCGGTGATTGAGATGAGCTCGGCTTGCTCGGTGACACAGGCAGAAGTTGTAATAAGTAGGAAAATAAAAGCACTAAACTGAAGCAAACTGTGCAAGCGGAGGAGCGGCTTGGTGTTCATAGACGCCTCCTAATTACTTTTTAATATATTATATTCGGTCTATTAGGAAAGCGCACCTATTTTTTAAAATATCCTCATGCGGAAAAAGAGGGAATCGAAACCTACCGAGAGCTGAAGCAGGCCGATTCGGATGTGAAGGTGATTGCTATTTCGGGGGGCGGGCAGATCGGCGCCGAGCAGTACCTGCGTATGATCCGATATTTCGGCGTGCAGCATACCTTCGAAAAACCGGTTGAGAAAAATAAACTGCTCTCGACAATCGAATCAATAATCGGGCAGTAGATTGATAGATCTGATTTTACTGCGCACCTTGGCGCTGCTCACCGGAGAAATGCTCAGAACTCGGTATCCGGCTTTGAGTAACTGTGGAATAAATTCCGGGTCGCTGGCGAGTTCGCCGCAAATGTTGACATCGCTCTGCCGGCCAATTTTGGCTGCTTCGGAGATTATATAACGGAGGAGCCAGATAAAGGCGGGGTTGTGAGGATTGTAGTAGGATATTACCTCGGGATTATTACGGTCGGCGGCGGTAAAATACTGCAGCAGATCGTTAGTACCTATGCTCACAAAATCTACTTCATGTAGAATCGCCGCCGCATCAATTGCCGCGGAGGGAATTTCTATCATCGCGCCTACTCTCACATCGCTTGAAAACTGCAGCCCGTCACGCTGAAGCTCCTCTTTTGCCTCCTGGAGATGCTGTTTGGCTGCCTTGATATCCTCAACGGTGGTCACCATCGGAAATATGATACTCACCGAGCCTCCGGTAGCTGCTCTGAGGATGGCCCTCATCTGAGTGTGCAGTTCTTCCGCTTCCTGTTCGATATGACGGCGGATTCCTCGTATTCCCAGGGCCGGGTTTAATCCGGCGCATTTGCGCAGGTTCTCAATATGCTTGTCCGCACCGAGATCCAGGGTTCTGATAATCACCGGATGACCATTCATTGCATCGATAAGTGAACGGTACATTTTGTACTGTTCCTCCTCTCGCGGAATGCTGTTTTGTTCGATTGCCAGCAGTTCGGTTCGGAACAGACCGATGCCTTCCAGCTTATTGTGGAACACCAGAGATGTGTGATGCGGATGCTCGATATTGGCTAACAGATTGATTTTCGTGCCGTCGGCGGTGAAGGTCGGCTCTGGGGAATAATCCTCGCCGGTGGCTTGCTCCTGAAGGGTTTTCTTTAACTTTTCGTAGTGTTCCTTGGTTTGGGGGAGGGGATGGATTATGACTTTACCGTTTATTCCGTCTACGAGCACCTCATCACCTTCCCTTACATTTGACAGGAGGTTTTTGATTGAGCCGACTACCGGTATTCCAATGCCCTTGAGGATAATGGCTGCATGCGAGGAGATAGCCGGACTTTCGGTAATAAAGGCTTTATCTTTTTGCTTGTACGCTTGAAAAGCAAGGGAAGGATGTAGATTTTTTGTCACCATAACGTGCGTTTCAGAGGCCTCCGGGGCGCTGCGCTGCGGGGAGTCATCGCTGGTGAGTATTCTGAGGATATTGCTGGCCAGATCCTGTACATCTTCAGCTCTGGCCTGAAGATAGGGATCGCGGGTGGCCTCGAAGTGGGCTATCAGTTCCTCCTTTTCCTCTTCCAGTGCCCAGCCTGCATCCTTGTGCTCCTCTTCAATGCGCTTTTCAATTTTCTTCAGAATTTCCTCATCGTACAGCATCATTTCATGGGCCCGCAGGATCTGATTCAGATCCTCACTGATCTGGTTGTGGATATCTTTTATATGCTGTTTTACATTCTTACGAACCTCTTCAAGGGCCTGCCGAAAGCGTTTTTTCTCTGCTTCTACTTCAGATGCTTCGATGGTGGTGTAAG
>JAASTM010000482.1 GCA_021767325.1 Spirochaetales bacterium | reverse complement strand
TGGATTACTTGTGTTCGTTCTGATAATTGGATAGCCATTCTGCCCACCTTCTGATTTATCAAGATTAGTAAAACTTTTTATAATGATAGGAAAGGAATGCGAAGTCGTCAAGAGTAAAGTAACTCGAGAATAATAATTTTTAAAAGATCCACATTCAAAGCTATGTATTTTCGTAGTATAGTGGAGCCCTATGGCAAAAAGACGTGATTTTTTTATCTGTAACGAGTGTGGTCATGAAGAACCTAAATGGCTCGGCCGCTGTCCCGAGTGTGGCAGCTGGAACAGTTTCCGTGAGATGAAAGCCTCGGCAGGTGCTGGCTCCGGTTCGACAGCTTCCGGCCGCGGTGGGTCCGGTGGCGGTGGTGGCCGGCACAAGAAACTGCAGGCGGTTTCCCTGGATGAGGTGGAGGTGGCCGACGGGGTACGTCTGGATACCGGAATAGACGAGGTCAACCGCGTCCTGGGCCGCGGTGCGATGCTTGGTGCTACAGCGCTGATTGGCGGGGAGCCGGGTATCGGGAAATCCACGCTGATGCTGCAGTTGTCGGCTTCGATTCGGACAGACCGGCCGGTGTTGTATATCAGCGGTGAGGAATCGCTGCCGCAGATCCGTATGCGGGCCGAACGCCTCGGAATCGTCCACCCCAGTCGTTCGAAAATTGGTGCTGAACGAGCTCTAAATAACAGCGGGGCGGGAGTTGGCTCTGCGGTGAAACTCGTTAGTGAATCGGACCTGGACCGAATTATGTCAGTCTTACGGCAGGAGAAGCCGAAGGTGGTGATCGTAGATTCGATTCAGACGCTCATATCGGCGGATGCCGGCAGCGTGCCGGGCACGGTGAATCAGCTGAAGTACGGCTGCCATGAGCTGATTGACTGGGCGCGGGAGGAGCAGGCGGCGCTCTTTCTGGTGGCGCATGTGACCAAGGAGGGGGCGATTGCCGGTCCGAAGGTTATAGAGCATATGGTTGACACGGTGCTGTACTTCGAACAGGCTGGCTCCGGGCTTCGGATTGTGAGGGCGGTAAAGAACCGGCATGGCTCGGTGGATGAGATCGGACTTTTTACAATGGAAGCCGACGGATTGGCGCAGGTTCCGGATGCCGCTTCTTTTTTTCTGGAACAGAGGCAAGATGAGCTGCCGCCGGGAATTACGGCTGCTCCGGTGTATGAGGGCAGCCGGGTTTTGATGGTAGAAATCCAGGCGTTGGTGGTTCCGGCCAAGAGCGGTTTTTCGAGAATATACTCGGATAAAATTGATAACAACCGGGTCAGCCGGATTGCGGCGGTGCTGGAGAAGCTGCTGTCGGTGCGATTTTCGGACCAGGATATCTACATCAATGTGGCCGGTGGGATCCGGTTGGGAGAAGTCGGGATCGAGCTGCCGCTGGCGATGGCTTTGTACTCGGCGCGTACCGGCATGCCGGTACCAAAGCAGACGGCCCTGGCCGGAGAGATAAGCTTGGCCGGTGAGATCCGACCGACGGCACATATGCAGCGGCGGGTCCGTACTGCGGCAGACATGGGATTCCGGCGATTTATCGGTCCGCGGGATGTGCGGGCTCCCGAGACGGCGGCCGGTGAGGACATGCTGGCAAAATCGGGGGGGAGTCGTTCGAAGAATGGTGCTGCGGAGGGTTTTCAGCAGGTACAGACGTTGGGCGAGGCGGTGAAGCACGTCTTCGGGCGGAAATAGGCCCCGCTTTGGGCGGGGCGATAGCCTATATGATTGAAATTTTTCCCTTAAAATTCCCTTACATTATGAGAGCAGGCTGAGGAGGAAGGGGAAGGCGATGAAGGTGCCGGCGGCGCTGCCGACGCTCGAGAGGAAGAAGACGATCAGGGCGTGGGTGAAGCGGTTGCGGAAGAAGCCGCGGACGGTGAGGATGTCTTCGGTGAGGTTTTCGAAGTCGAGGACCCGGGGGCGGCGGATGTAGGCTTCGAAGAGGCCGGTGACGATGCCGACGCCGATGGTCGGGTTGAGGGAGGTGAAGGGGGCGGCCAGGAAGGAGAGGACGACGGTCAGCGGGTGGGCCAGGGCGATGATGGCGCCGACGGCCGAGAGGCTGCCGTTGACCACGACCCAGTAGAGGAACATCTGCAGGCCCTGGTCCCAGCCGGAGCGGATGAAGCCGGCGGCCAGGAGGCCGATGACGACGGCGGGGATGATCCAGGGGGCGATTTTGGAGATCTTGCTGGGCGGCGGTACGCGGGTGATGTCGTCGAGGTCGGTGGGGGCGCTGCCCTGGTGGAGGGCCTGCAGCCAGCGGACGATGCCCGGGGCGTGGCCGGCGCCGATGACCGCCAGGACGTGCTGGCCTTCGGACTGGTAGATTTTGGTGGCCAGGTAGCGGTCGCGCTCGTCGATCAGGACTTCTTTGACCGAGGGGAGGAAGGCGGCCAGTTCGTCCATCATGTCGTCCAGGGCGCTTTTGCGCTTGAGGTTTTCGATGTCCTCTTCGCTGAGCTCCTCGTTGGAGAAGATCGAGGCGAGCAGGGTAGAGAGCATTTTGAGCTTGTTCCACCAGCTGGAGGCGGACCAGGCGCGGCGCAGGGTGGTCTGCACTTCGCGATCGGCCAGGGTGTAGGGGATCTCGGATTCTTCGGCGGCGGCTACGGCGGCTTTCATTTCGTCGCCCGGTTTGGTGCCCAGCTGCTTGCCGAGTTTGCGCTGGAAAGAGGTGAGGACCAGGTTGGCCAGTAGCATGAAGCCCTGGCGCTTGCGCAGTACTTCGTTGATCTTCATTTTTGACCAGTCCTGCCCCTCCTTGAGCGACTTGTAACGCTGGGCGTCGATTTCTACACAGACATGGTCGGGCTGCTCGTCTTTGATGACCCGCTTTACTTCCTCGGTGCTCTCCCGGGAGACGTGGGCGGTGCCGAGCAGGGTGATCACCCGCTCGCCCAGGGTGACCCGGGTGATGGTGTCGGAGGGGGCGAGGCCGGTAGTGTCAGCGGCGCCGTTCTGGTTCGCAGCCTTTTCGGGGCCCGCGGCCTGCTCGGGGTCTGGGGTCTGCGCTTGGCTCTTGTCTGC
>JAASTM010000481.1 GCA_021767325.1 Spirochaetales bacterium | reverse complement strand
TTCCAGCTTTGAAGAGTAGACCACGTGATAGAACTTTTTGCGCTTCGCCAGCTCCTGGAGTACCTCCGATGCTGCAATCACCCGCTGATATTCTAGTTTCTCATCACTGTACAAAAAGGTGGTCTTTCCAGCGCTTCGGATCGCCAACTGCTCGACCATGGCAACTATTTGTCGAAAAGACTGAGAGATAGAGCGGGGCTCTCTGATGTACTGCCGCTCTCGCTTCTCCCGCTCTGCCTTCTGCTGATCGGTCATCCGGCCCTTGCGTCTGAGATGGGAGTAGTCGTAGTCGAACAGGAACTGCGACCACTTGCCGACGAGCAGATGTATGTTGTTTGGTTGGTACTGATCGCTTACAAAGCTCTCGAAACCGTCTGTGACCAGGGCCTCATTCGGAACGAAGCCTGACAGAAGTTCGGCCTGCAGGGCTATCGCCTGGCGGGCCATCCGGCCGATGCGGTTGGTGATGGCCGAATGATTGACGCCCATGATGCGGGCGGTGGCGCGGATGCCGCCGCAGTTGGTCAGGTGTTCGAAGATCCGCTGGTAGGAGAGCTTGCGCTTGGCGAAGTAGTCGAGGCGGAATGTCTGTTCGCCGAAGGTCTTACCGCAGTAGAGGCATTTGAAGCGCGCGACCGTGCCGAAGGCCTTGGTTTCATAAGAGCCTGCCCCGTAGTACCACTTTCGGTGTACTGGCAAGGCGGTATGACAGGGGCAATCTGAATTGGGACAAAATGGGGGTGTGAGCATAGGAACCTCCTCTAAAAAGTGCTTACACTCTAATAGAGGCTTGACGGTGCTCATTTGCTTCAAAAAAAACAGGATTTTAGCCAGTAAATACAATTCTAACACGAAAACTTACCAAATAGTGGTATTCTACTCATACAAGGGGGGGCGGAATGGCTGACAAGACGATTTATTACTTTTCCGGTGCCGGCAACTCGCTATCGGTGGCAAAGCGGCTTGCCGCGGAACTCGGAGCGCAGCTGCTTCCGATGAAGGTGCTGCGGGAGCGGAATGGCCAGCCGGCTCACATGTCCCGGCCGGCCGCTACTGATGCAGCCGAAAACCAGCCGGCGGGATCGGTGATAGGGATAGTCTTTCCGGTCCACGGCGGCCGGCCTCCAAAATATGTAATCGAAGCTCTCGAAAACCTGCCGCCTGTACAGAATACATATGTATTTGCCGTCTGTACCTACGGCATCAGTCCAGGGCGGGCACTCCCCCGGATCGATCAACTGCTCAAAGCCCGCGGCGGCTCTCTGGCGGCCGGATTTTCCGTGGGAATGCCGCAGAGTGGCATCGGCTCAGCGCGGATCGGAGAATCCCGGATGCAGTATCTCTGGAGCGAAGCCCGGCAGAAAACCACGGCAGTTACACAGTTTCTACAGGAGCGTAGAAGCGGGGTCATAGAATCGCAGAGTACATACGGGCCGATGCTGCGGAAGGAGAACCTCAAGATGGTTCCGGCGATATTCAAGATGCTGGGCAATATGATCCGCTACGGAGCAAAAAATCTGACCCAGATCGCCGATGACAACTGTATCGGATGCGGAACCTGCGCCTCTATCTGCCCCGTGGACAACATCCGCATGCAGGACGACCATCCGGTATGGCTAGACCACTGCGTAGGCTGCTTCGGCTGTTATCACTGGTGTCCCCAAGGTGCTGTCAGTTTCGGCGGTCATGATATGGACACCGTTCAGTTCCATCATCCGGATGTAAGCGTGGGTGACATGATCGGACATATATGAGAGTTGACGGCATATACGGAGGTTTATCGGGATAATGAAGCCGACTCTGAGAAAAACGCTGTATTATCTGTTCATCCCTCTCCTGCAGCCTGTCGAGCGTATCAGGCAACTGAAGAGAGATGCCGACCGTGTTCGGTATGCATCGCTGATTCTTCTCTTTACTGCCGTGCTGTACACTTTTACCGTATTTGTATTATACGTAAAGGGATTTCCCACCGCAGTAGAACCCTTTCTCAGGATCTCGGCAGATACCTACTATTTCTACGAACTGTTTTTTACCCTCCCTCTATTTTTCGTTTTGGTAATTCTTTATGCTGGTACTGCGCGAATAATTGCCGTCTCCATTGGCGGAACCGGCCGCTTCCTGGATCTCTACGCCTTCTACGGAATAGTCATTGTACTGCCGCTGCTTCTCACTATGTGGATTCCCGAGACTCTCTTGGCGTTGATTGCCGAGCCGCCTGAGGAGGCGATCAGCCTTATTCCGGCCTGGATTGATATACCGCGGCAGCTGATCGGAGTGCTGTGGCCGCTCGTGGTGACGGTTATCGGAATCCGGGAAATTGAAGCGGTTTCCTGGCTGAGAAGTTGTGGAATCACACTGATAGCCTTTGTGCCGTATGCTATTATGATGCTTGTCTTTATACGTTAAGGGTAACGAGGAAAAATGGATTACAAGTTGTATTACTTCACAGGGACGGGCAATACCGCGCGGGCGGTCGCACTAATGCGGGCGGAGCTGGAGAAGGTCGGGCACCGGCTGAACGCCGAGCTCATCACCCCGCATACCGCCCCGCCTGAAGCCGGCTCTTACGATGTCCTGCTGCTGAGCTTTCCGGCGTATGCCTGGGCTCCGCCGGTACTGGTACAGAGGTTTATCCGCCGGTTAAAGGGCCGGGCTCTGAATCCTGGCGGCGATGCCTAGGTCAGGGAGTTCATTCGGCATATCCTGAATGGCGAGCGCACATATTATCATACCGGTATCGGCCACACGCTCTGGAGCAGGGCGGTGGCCTGGATCTTCAAATGGCTCGGACGGCCCTTGATGGCCACCTTCTTTAGTGCCGACGCCGACTGTATCGGCTGCAGTCTCTGTGCTGAGGCCTGCCCGGTGGGGGCCATTCGAATGACACCGGCACCAGCCTCCGCTTCTCCCGGCGGCGTTCAGCCGGAAAAAATTCCACGCTGGAGAATTTCCTGCGAATCCTGCAACCGCTGTATCAATATCTGTCCGGTGAATGCTATCAATACCTCGATTCCCCGCATGGTGATAGCGGTGATGGTGGTTGCGCTCAG
>JAASTM010000480.1 GCA_021767325.1 Spirochaetales bacterium | reverse complement strand
GCATATTCCATCAATCGAATTTGTGTGTCCTCGAGGAACTCGAGCAGCTCGTCGAGCATCTCACGGTACTTATCGCTCGTGTAATAGTCTTCGAAGTTATAGACTATCATACCTCAATAGTACGCCCGTTTGCCGGGCGGCGCAAGTGAAACTATATCCTTTTGTCCTCGCTTTACTCAGAGTAGTGAAATACCTCCTCAATCGTGGTCCCGAAGCGGCGGGCGATTCTGAAGGCCAGGTCGAGTGATGGAACGTATTTGCCTTTTTCGAGGGCGTTGATGGTTTGGCGGGTTACGCCGATCTCTTCGGCCAGCTGCTGCTGGGTCAGGTCGTACTCGGCCCGCCACACTTTTATCCGGTTGCTTATTCGTCCTGATTCCATCCCCGTGCTCCTCAGCTGCGCCGGCTGTAGAGGAGGTAGGCGACCAGATACACAACAAAGATGAAGGCCACCGCCAGCGAGAGGATGGTTCCGGCGACAAGCAGATAACGGTCGGTCATGTCGGCTTTCTCAACCCCCAGCGAAATCAGTACGTTGGAGGCGATTGCGCCGGTGACGACGAATACCGAGAAGGCCCAGCGGGCGGCGTGGCCGGCCAGGCGGTAGCTGCGCTCGTCTTCGGTTACGCCCCGGACGAAGGGTTTCAAAATCAACAGGATGATTATCGCGCTGGGCAGTGCCAGCAGGGAAATCAACAGCCTGCCGGTGCTGGTGCCGTAGCCCAGGACCGCTCCCAGCAGGATAACCAGTGCAAACAGAAGAATACGGTATGTCTTGGGTTTCATACACAGCTCCTTATGTATTATAATTTATACTAAATGTAAAATATGTTATACAAAAAGTCAATAAATATTGTCTTTTAACTGTACTTTTCTGCCTGGGAAGCCGGTATTCCGACGGAGTGCCGCGCACTGCCGAGCCGGCACTGGCCAAGGTCTATAAGATTGAAACTTATAAAAAATGTTGATCAATGCTAAGGTGGTGCCGTATACTTTTAGTACCTGCATCGATTTTCTTCATCGTAAAAATAATAAATGTAGGAGTCCTTGTATGAGACGAAGCGGTTCCTCCCTTCTCGGTTTTGTGTGCAAAGTGTGTGGTGTGGCATTACTCGCGATAGTGGTGTCGGCTTGTGTGAGTGCTCCCGGTGGTTCCGGGGTTCGATCAGTGCCGAAGGATGCTCCTATGGAGGAGCGGGTGCGGGCTCTGCGCGAGGAGTGGGAAGCGGCGGTTCGCGATCAGGATATCGAGCGCTATATGCGTCTGCACTGGGATGATGCGATCAAGCTGATCGGTGAACCCAATGGTGTGGTGAATATTCTCGAAGGGGCCGGCGAGGTTCGCAAAGAGATGGAGGGGGTGTTTGCCGAGCACGGAGAGTTTCTCTCCGAGCATGAGTATCCGCCGACGGAGTACAGCTTTGACGGGCCGGCTGGAATGGCTCAGCTGAAGTTCGGGCTGGAAAATCCGAGCTTGGTAGAGGCACTTCGCCTTGAGGAGCGGGACGGGGAACTGAAAATAGCCGAGCATTGGGTATTTTTCCGATTTTTTCCGGAGGTCGAGGCCAGCGAGTCTACCGGGTGGGCCGATGACCAGGGCAACGGCAACGGCCGTTTAGAGCCGGACGAGCAGGAGCGCCTGTTTATTGCCACCCATCAGGTGATGTTCGAGCCGGGTCCGGTGGACACGCCTCTGGACGACTTTTTCGACTGGAATGAGAACGGACGGCTGGATGAGTTCGAGGCTGAAATCGCGGCCACCGAGATTGTGCGTAACCGTATGCGCAGGATCGACTTGTGGAACCCGGAGTTTGCTGTTCACCGCGCTCCGCCGGTGGGCCAGGAGACGGTGTGGTTTCACGATGCAAACTGGATATCCATGGCAGTTCTGGATTTCGACACATTTATCCCAGTCGGGCCGGCTGAGATGATTCCCGAAGAAGAGGCCGAATTGGTCGATTTCAATCGAGACAGGATAATCAGCCAAATAGAGCTGGATATCTACCGCGATCTGATTATGCGCGTGGCGGCGGTGAATCCCGCTCCGATTACCTATAACGGCCGGATGCCCGCCTTTACGGGCGATATACGCCGCTGGGCGGATATGGATTTTAATGATGAACTTTCAGATACCGAGTACAGCGAGGCCGGCTTCGTAGTATTTACCGTAGCCTTGTACGGGGACCTGACCTGGACCCCTATCCACCGCTTTTTCGACCGTAACCGAGATGGGTTTCTGGCTGACTTGGAGCGGGAGTGGGCCCGGGACTTCATGTTCCGCTTTCTGTTTCCAATTGCCGTTGAAAACGGTGTTGAGGTCTTAGATTGGGAGCAGGGAGAGATGGTGGAGTTCGAGTTCGATTTCGACGGCGACCCGCAGATTACGCCGGATGAGCAGGATTCAGTGCGCGGCTTCGTTGCTGACTTCGACCGGCAGTTCTGGCAGGAGAAAGATCCAAACGGAACGCCCCACCGCTGGGTGGATTACAATGATGACGGCGAGATCGAGATGTGGGAGGTGGAAATCTTCAGAGATAAGCTCTTTCAGGCTCTGCTGAAAACCTGGCTGCAACTGCCCTTTGAGGAGGCCAACAGCCTGACTGTGCGCTCTGCTCTGGACCAGGCCGCCGATATGAACGGTGACGGGATGCTTTCGGTTGAGGAGCGCGAGCTGATGATTGACGGTTTGAGGCAGCCCCACGGGATGGGCAGCGAATTCGACCGGCAGATCGATTTTGACAGTAACGGCGAGCTGACCATGGACGAGATCTACCGGGCCCAAGATACAGGGGTAATTCCGGTGGGAGAGGAGACAGCCGAACGGCGGGTGGCCTCATTGGACTTCGGCGGCGAAACAGCTACGGAGCATGCCGCCGGTGTAGAGCTACAGGAAGATGAAGAGGGGGCAGAAAAAAACGGCGAGTCCGGTCCCCGGGATGCCCAGGTGGTACGTCGCAGCCGTGCGTCGACTCCGGCCCGGGTGAAAGCAGTCTCCACATGGGGCAGCAGTCTGGCGGTTCTCGGGGTTCGGGACATGACCGAAAAGATGCAGG
>JAASTM010000479.1 GCA_021767325.1 Spirochaetales bacterium | reverse complement strand
GTTTCTCCGGCGGCAGCACCCTTTCCACCTTTCCGGCCGGCGCCACTCGCGCCACTCGCGCCACTCGCGCCGCCCCGCTTCAGCAGAATGGCCTGCTGCTTCCGCCGGACCACCTGAAAAGCCGCCCGCCCGAACAGAATGTCCCGCCCGGCGGGGCTCATACTCAGGGTCGGGTAACGGCCCCCTTCCTGCACCAGGGCGCCGCGGGTAATCAGGTCGTCTACCACCTGCTGCCAGTGCTTTTTCGGCCGGCCCCGGCCCACGCCGAAGGTCGGCAGGGCGTCGTGGCCGCGCTCGCGGATTTTTTCCGTATCGCTGCCCTTCACGATATCGACGATGTGGCCGGCGCCGAAGCGCTCCCCCGTGCGGGCTACCGCCGACAGCAGTTTCTGGGCGTCCACCGTAAGGTCCTCGGTGCTGGCCTGGTCGGTGCACACATCGCAGTGTCCGCAGTTGCCCGGGTGCTCCTCGTCGAAGTGGTTCAAAAGTTGTGTGCGCCGGCAGACGCTGCTCTGGGCGTAGCGCAGCATGGTCTCGAGGTTGCGGCGTCCCCGGGCCGCCTCGGCCGCATCCTCGATCTGGTCGATAAAGTAGCGCTGGGTACGGATATCCGCCGTCGAATAGAGCAGCAGACAGTGCGAGAGCAGCCCGTCGCGGCCGGCCCGGCCGGTCTCCTGGTAGTAGGCCTCCAGGCTCTTCGGCAGGTCGCCGTGCACCACAAAGCGTACATTCGACTTGTCGATCCCCATTCCGAAGGCGATTGTGGCCACAATTACATCCGTCTCGTCCCGGACAAACTGCTCCTGGTGGCGGCGGCGGGTTTCGTCGGGCAGTCCGGCGTGATACGGCCGGGCATTCACCCCATTCTCCCGCAGAAACTCGCTGGTGGCCTCCACATCGGCCCGCTTGCTGCGGTACACAATGCCCGCCTTTCCCGGACGGTCCTGCACGAAGGCCAGAATCTGATCAAGGACGCCCTCCTTCGGCATCACCCGGTAAAACAGCTCGGGCCGGTCGAAGCTGGCCCGCACCACAAAGGGGTCCTTCATCTTGAGCTTCTTCAGAATGTCGTCCTGCACGGTCCGGGTAGCTGTAGCGGTAAAGGCGGCGATGCGGCAACCGGGGAACTCGCGGCGGATCTTGGACAGCTCCAGGTAGTCGGGCCGGAAGTCGTGACCCCACTCGCTGATGCAGTGGGCCTCGTCGATCACGCAGAGTCCCGGCTCGAACTCTTTCAGCCTGGTTCGAAACTTGTGGGATGCAAACCGCTCCGGGCTGATGTACAGCAGCTTGATCTGCCCGGCGTGCAGCCGCCGGTAGACCGCCCGAATCTCCTGCTCGTTCATGCTGCTGTTCAGAAAGGCCGCCGCCAGGCCCAGCTCCTGGGCCGCCCCCACCTGGTCCTGCATCAGGGCAATCAGCGGACTGACCACCACCGTCAGCCCGTCCATCAAAAGCCCGGCCAGCTGGTAACACAGCGACTTTCCCCCGCCGGTGGGCATCGACACGAAGGCATCCGAACCGGCCAGCAGGGCCTGCACCACTTCCTTCTGGTTGGGCCGAAACTTCGAGAACCCGAAATACTGTTTTAACGCCCGCCGCACCTCTTTCTCCGCAACCACAGACAACTCCCGCACCTACTCGCCGCGGTTTACCTGCAGCCGAAACACATCCGGCCGGGTGTAATGCCCCGCCGGGTCAAAATCCAGGGCACTGCGGGTCAGCACATCCAGGTCTATCTCGGCCTGCAGCATCCCCTCCTCATCAAACAGCGGCCCGGCCACGTACTCCCCGTAGGGATCGACGATACAGCTGCCCCCGCGGCACATCACCTCCGGGGCCGATTCCAATTCATGGTAGTATTCCAAATTTTGGGGATAATCCTGTTTCGCCACGAATTGGTTGCAGCCAAAGACGTAGCAGCGCCCCTCCAGTGCAACATGTCGCATGGTGCTCTGCCAGGCCTCCCGCGAGTCCGCCGTGGGGGCGACATAGAGCCGTACGCCCTCCCGGTACATCGCCGCCCGCGCCAGGGGCATGTAGTTCTCCCAGCAGATCAGCCCGCCCAGCCGACCGTAGGGGGTGTCCACCACCGTCAGCGTCGAGCCGTCCCCCTCGCCCCAGATCAGCCGCTCGGTCCCGGTGGGTTTCAGCTTGCGGTGCTTTCCCAGCAGCCCGCCGTCCGGGCCGAAGTAGAGGGTGGTACAGTAGAGCGTGCGGTTCAGCCGGTCCCGCTCGGTCACCCCGATCACCACGTAAGCCCCGGCATCGGCGGCCGCCTTGCCGATTCGCTCCGTATCCGGGCCCGGCACCGGCACCGAGTTATCGTAGTAGCGCTGCCAGTCCCGCCGCCCGGCTTCGGTCCGGCTGCCGACTACAAAGCCGAAACTCAAGCCCCGCGGGTACGCCGGAATAAATGATTCGGGAAAGACTATCAGCTGCGCGCCCTCCCGGGCGGCCCGGCCGATCAAATCAACTGTTTTATCCACTGTGGCCGCCCGGTCGAAGAGCACCGGCGCAGCCTGCATTACTGCAGCGTGTAAGGTATTCATGCGGGTACGATACCATAAAAGCGGGATTCGCGGCCATATGATCCCGCACCCTCTTGACAAAAAGTACTATGTTACCTATTTTAGGTACTATAGTACATATAACAACACAGAGGAGATATTGATGGAACCCGGATACATTCGATTCGAAAGGCTGTTTATAGGAGTCACCGCCATTGCGACGGGCATAGGGCTTGCGGCAATGGCGGTGATGGGGCCGCTCTGGCTGGGAATAATTCAGTACAAGACCTCGCCCTCGGCCATCTACCAGCTCATCGGCCAGGACATGGTCAATCTCTTTATCATGGCACCGGTCTGCATTATCGGCGGTATACTGCGCCTGCTCGGGAAACAGAGCGCCAAATATATGCTGATTCTCACCCCGCTCTACCTTATTTATACCATCTTGAGCTTCGGGATGGGCATGGAGTGGAGCCACCCCGCCTACAGCGGCAACAGCGAGCAGTACTTCTTTCTGTTTTTGGGGCTGCTGATCGGCGGATTCCTGCTGCTGT
>JAASTM010000478.1 GCA_021767325.1 Spirochaetales bacterium | reverse complement strand
GTCGCGTACTTCCACCAGCTCCTGCTGCAGTTTCTTGTCGACCTTGGCGCCCTTGTCTTTGCGGTACAGCCAGGCTTCGTGTTCTTTTTCGCCGGCAGTGTAAATCTGATCTGCTCCGGGCATCTTTTCTGAATTACGCAGTTTACGCATGATGTCTCCGGCAACCCGCTTGAACACATCCAGGCCGAGAAAACCTTCGATATCGATAGCGATAAAGAAGTGACCCAAAGGATAGGGGATCTTGTTACCATTCTCGTCGTAGCCCAGCAGGTCCTTCAGGTATTTTCCATCCTGCAGAGCCGCTGACAGAACCTCGACTACAGTTGCATAGCCGTAGCCCTTGTAACCGCCGTTCTCTTCGCCGATACCGCCCAATGGAGCCAGAGCTGCTGTTCCGGCCACCAGATCCTTCAGTACCTGGGTAGAATCGGTTTTCGACTTTCCGTCTTTGCCCAGCACCCAGCCTTCCGGCAGGTTTTTACCAAGCCGTGAGTACGCCTCGATCTTGCCGCGCTGCGAAACCGATGTGGCACAGTCCAGCACAAAGGGAAACTCTTCATCTGTCGGAAATCCAATGGTCAGCGGATTGGTACCCAGCATGTTCTCAACGCCGAAGGTCGGCGCAATCGAAGGACGGGCATTGGTGCCGGTAATACCGATCATGCCGTTTTCAATTGCCATTAGCGAATAGTATCCGGCGATACCATAGTGGGTAGTATTGCGGACCGCCACCATACCCATTCCATGCTCCTTGGCCTTGTCGATGGCCATCTGCATGGATTTCTTGCCGATGACATGCCCCATACCGTTGTGACCGTCCACCACCGCCGTGGTTTTGGCATCCTTCACAATCTCAAAGTTAGTCTTGGTTTCGAGAATTCCGTCGGTGATTCTGTCTATGTAGATGCGCTTGAATCTTCCGATTCCGTGCGAATCGATGCCGCGCTTATCCGAAGTAATCAGAACCTCTGCACACACCGCTGCATCCTCGCGCGGAATACCGATCGCTTCGAATGCATCCGTCATAAACCTTTCCAATAGATCGAAATCGACCCATACAAAATCTTCAGCCATACACTTCTCCTCCTAATCTCCTCCGGTTTTTACCGGTAATTATATTATTTTCATTCACGAAATAATTATTTCATGTTCGTTTTTGTTTGTCAATGTATATAAATATTCTTTTTTGATTGTTTTATTCACTCCTTTAAGTAGCAGGCTCCTTCATCGCCCAGGCTTACCTCGAACTTCTCCATTTCAGTGTTGAGCTGGTTGATGCTTTTACTATTTGCACTGTTCAACTGGTTCACCTTTTCTATCAGGGATTCTATCTCCCGCATCTCGCGCTCCAGTTCATCGATCTCCTCATTCACCGTGCCGCCGATGGAATACACCTCTTTTATCGAGGCATCGGTCTCGTTAATACTGGTATGAATCGACTCGGTTTTGTCCTGAATATCGTTGGTGGCCGTGTTGAGCGAGTTCATAGCACTCATGATCTCATTGCTCCCTAGCGAAATCTCCTGGATACTGGAGCTTATCTCCGATAGGGCATCATCGGAACTGCGGGTTTCGGCCAGGATCTGTTGAAAGCTGGCCAAGAGTTCGTTACTGCCGTCAAAGACTTCGTTGACCCGTTCGGCCATACCGTTCATAGTATCGCGGATCTTTTTAGAGTTCGTGTTGGTGGATTCCGCCAGCTTACGTATCTCCTCCGCCACCACCGCGAATCCGCGCCCCGCCTCACCGGCATGGGCCGCTTCAATGGCTGCATTCATGGCCAAGAGATTGGTCTGGCTGGCTATGTTGTTGATAAGAGCAATAACATCGCCCACCTCCTTTGCATCCTGGGCGTTCTGCTTTATCAGCTCGTTGTTGTGCTCGATTTTCTTCCCGCCGTGTTCGGTAACTTCCACCATCTGCGCACTGGCAGCCTTTCGCTTTTTCGCTATCTCCACCACATTTTCGATAGAGGCATTCATCTCTTCAACCGAGGCAGTCGACTCATTGACCGAGGAAGATTGATTCTCGATGTGTCCGGCAAATGTATCGAGGTTTTCCTTGATATCCCCGGTAGCCCGCTCGCTGCTGCCGAGCGCTTCGATCATCTCTTTATATTTCTGATTCAGTCCGTCCACTCGTCTTAGAATGTCCTGGACCGCCTGTACTGAGGCCTCCGAGGCATTGTCCACCTCGGCTTTCTGGGCGCTGGTGCGTTCGGCCAGATCCTGTATCTGTCCGATCATCCGGCAGAAGAGCTGCAGAAAACCATTGATCGACTTTGATATTTCGGTGATTTCATCGCGTCCGGCTTCACTCAGATGCTGCGTCAGATCTCCGGTTTCCAGCCGCTTGATTCCCTGCTCCAAGGTCAAGATTCTGTGCCGCAAATGCCGGATTATGTTAATGGACATGATGAGAATCACCGCAATTACCGCAGCTACCAGCCCGAATACCAGCAGGCGGCTGTCTGACTGCCGCTCAGCGGCGATCGAATTGATGTTTTCAACAATTACATCCAACTGCGTGCTGACCCGTGTGCTGAAGTTCTTAGAGAGGGTTTCCACACTGTCGAGGGTAGTCTGAACAAGATCGTCATTATAATATACCGAAGCTTCAAACAGCCCCGGAAGGTAGGTGGTATATTTCTGTTCCAGCTCGGAGACGTTGTTGCCTATTTCTGTCACTTTATCGTCATTCAGCAGGAACAGATTTTCGAGCGTGGTTGTGTCGCTTTCGATACTGTCGTTTGCATCCCTGAACTGACGGTAAAGGGGCAGCTGAAAAAAGCTGTGCATCTCTTCTCGCATGACTTTGTAATGCTGCTGAAAGGCCGCATGCTCTTCCACGAGCTCCGAACCAAACATCATCCGGTCAAGCTGCAGGTTTGTTTCGTAGACCGAAGACTTCAGATCCTTCATAGAACTCACCAGCCCGTTGTATTTTGCGTTCAGCTGAAGTTGATAAAACAGCATTCCCGAAACAATTACGAGACCGATTAAAAAGATTGTGATCATACTTATCAAGCGTGTCTTGATTTTCATTCGATTCTCCACACTGTTTTCAAACCG
>JAASTM010000477.1 GCA_021767325.1 Spirochaetales bacterium | reverse complement strand
CTTCGATTTCCAGTTTATCCCAGGCCTTCCACATTCTGTCCATTCTCGGCTTCAAGAGCGGGTGTTCGGCTGTGAAAATGGTGCAGCAGTCATCGTAGGGCAGAATGGAGGTTTCGTAGGTACCGATGGCCCGGGCGCGTTCAATTATTTCCTCTTTATCCAGGCCCATCAGCGGCCGGAAAACCGGCATTTCGGCGGCACTCCCGGTGAAGGTGATGCTCTCGACCGTCTGACTTGCCACCTGGCTGAGCGACTCTCCGGTGACCAGGCAGCGCGCCCTCTGGCGGCCGGCGATCTTCTCGGCAATCTTGACCATGCCGGCCCGCATTAGCAGCGTGACCTCCTGCGCCAGCGATCGTTCGTTGATACGCAGCTGCGCTTCCGTGAAAGGCACCACAAACAGGTTGGTTCCTCCCAGGTAGGGGCTGAGGGTTTGGGCGAGCTGCTTCACCTTGTTCAGTGCGTCCTCGCTGGTATATGGATAGGTGTGGAAGTAGATGGTGTCCAGTTTCAAGCCCCGCTTGGCGATCATGTGCCCGGCTACCGGAGAGTCGATTCCCCCTGAAAGCATCAGGATTCCACGCCCGGCCGAACCCACCGGCAGACCACCGGGTCCGCGTTTGGGGTTACCGTAAATAAAGGCCTCTTCACGAATTTCGATAAAAATCTTGATGTCCGGTGAGTGCACATCAACCGAAAGAAAGTCGAACTCGCTGCGCAGATAATCCCCGACTTCACAGGCGATGTGATAGGAATCGAGTTTAAATGATTTGTCGGTACGGCGGGCTTCGATTTTAAAAGTACATTCACCGGCAGCCCCCTTTTCCGCCACTATACTGTCAATTACCTTTTTAGCGGCCCGTTTGATGATTTCGATATCCTTCTGCACGCGTCTGGCCCGGGAATAGCCGACCACTCCGAAGGTATGGGATAGTGCCTCCTCTATCTGTGGTGCATTCTCTTCAGGGGTTTCTACGTAGAAGCGGCCGTTGGTGAGCTTGATCTGGGCATCTCGGGCGGCGATATTGCGGCGTAAATTCTTTTTGAGCTTTTTCTCGAAAAAGCTTCTGTTTTCCTTCTTAAGAGAAATTTCACCAAATTTGATGAGGTAGATTGCATTCATGTAGTCATTCTCCGTGTCTCAACCTCTGCGAACTGTTTTTCGCAGCAGCTTCAATTCTTGTTGTAGAGTTTCAATAAACATCTCGATTTCCTGGCCGGTAGTAGAGGGGCCGAAAGATACCCGGATAATTCCGCGGGCTGTCTCTTCATCCGAGGTCATGGAATAAATCACCCGTCCGCGCTTTTTCTTACGGTTCGAAGAACAGGCCGAACCGGTTCCCACCGCATAGCCGTGGTCGTTCAGGACCCGGGCGCATATTTCACCGGGAACAGGCGCAACACTGAGTGCGATTATGTAGGGTGAAAAATCGTTCTCCGGCCTGGCTGTTCGCTGTAGCGGAAATGGAATCACTCCGTCGATTGTACGAAGATGCGCGAAGAGCTTATCCCGCAGCCTGCCGGCGTGCGCATACTCCGCCTGCATGTGTTCATAACGCTTTTTGAGGACCGCTCCAAATGCCCAGATCGCCGGAACATTCTCGGTTCCGGGACGCAGACCGAACTCCTGTCCGCCTCCGCTGATCAGCGGGGTAAAGGGTTTGCGGGTATACAGCATCCCGACGCCTTTGGGGGCCATAAACTTGTGTCCGCTGAATGCCATTGAGTCGACTCCGAGCTGCTGCGGCTCAATGGACAGCTTTCCCAGCGCCTGGACAGCGTCGCAGTGCAGGTGAACGCGGATATTCTGTTCATTTTCGAAACTGCGGATCTCCCGGGATATCTCGGCTACTGGCTGGATGCTGCCGACTTCGTTGTTTACCAGCATAATCGCAACCGCGACGGTCTCGCGGCTCAACTGTTTTCGTACGGCCGAAGGCTGAATTATTCCGTGTTCATCCGGAGCCACCTCTTTTACCTGGTAGCCGAGTTCGTGAAACAGGCTGCTCAGTTCGTACACCGCAGAGTGCTCGATTTTCGACAGAAGGATTTCGCCTTTCGATTTTTGCCTTATCAATGATATCAGCGGAAGGGTATTCGATTCGGTGCCTCCGGAAGTAAAAACAAGCTCTTTGGGTTCGACCTTCAGCAGAGAGGCACATAATTCGCGTGTTTCCTCGAGTACTTGGTGAGCCTTCCTGCCGGGCGTATGAGTTGAGGAAGGGTTTGCGGCGGTGTGCAGGTACATATCGACCATGTCGGGCGCCACATCCGGATCCATAGGGGTGGTGGCGGCCCAATCAAGATATATCTTTTCCATAGAGGTTTATAGTAAAACAATAACTGCCTCTCTTTCAAGCATCTTGCATATCGTGCATTTTTTATATATTTTCGCTTGAAAAAAAATTATATACCGTGTAATGTATTATCGGTATGGTTGAAAATACATGTTGTTCAGATGCAATGATTGAAACATACGCCGAGAGATTAAAGGTGTGTGGACATCCCGTAAGACTGAAACTCCTCTGTCTGATCGAGCAGGAGGAAGCCTGCGTTACCGAACTGTGGAGACTCTTGAACCAGTCGCAGCCGGTTGTGTCCCAACACCTTGCAGTGCTGAAGGACAAAGGCATTGTTGCTTCAGAAGTACAAGGCAACAAACGGTATTACTCTATAATTGATCCGTTTATTCGTACTATCGTTCGCAACTTGGGAGAATAAGCACCGGTTGCATGAAGAGCATATCTATCCAGCTTGCACATAGATCTTCTCGAGTAGAGTTTCCCGAAACTACAAGCGGATACGATGCCCCCGACAATACCCGTGATTCCGAGGGTACAAATCGGAGTCCATCCGCCGTAGTTATTTACGATTCAAATACAGTTTCTCTGTTCCCGAAAACCGGCCGTCCGTATTACGTTCTGCCGGCCGGTGAGGAGTATAAGAGCTCCGAGCTGCTGCTAAAAATTACCGAGTGGGCCCTGTCGGTGGGCGCAACCCGGGACACCCGTTTTATCGCGGTCGGAGGCGGGGTCGTCTGTGATATCACTGCCTTCGCAGCATCCATCTACATGCG
>JAASTM010000476.1 GCA_021767325.1 Spirochaetales bacterium | reverse complement strand
CACACAGCTTCGATAAAATTCTGTCTGCCGTGCACACCCGACTTCAACCTTTACAGCATATCTACTACGCCCGTTCGCCAAGATCCGAGGGAGAGGGGCAATACCAGAGCTTTGCCCTCGAAAGATATTCCGGCTGGTTTCAACAACTCTCCCCGAACTATCGCCGGCGGGTGTACAGGCTTTTTCCGAGTGCGGTAGAGATTCCCGGTTTTATCGACATCGGAGCAGAAGAGTTTGCCCGGTGTCTAGGAGAAAACCGCGATAATGCCGGCTGTGCGGCCGGGGCCGGCAATACATACAGTGCGGATCTGCATCGAGTTTCGAAGGTTAAAAGTCGAACAGCCATTATTCGGTATTCAAAGCTGCTGCACACCCAGTATGAGGCCTTTATGGCGGAAGCAGCTTCAGGCGGATCGTGCTCAGGAGAAGCTTTGAGAACACTCAAGGGCTTCCCGCTTTTGCTGGAGTTTTTTCAATATACCGACTATTCACTTCTGTTCAGGCTGAGGAGAGAGTCAGCCGGTGTCGGCGCTCTTCGCAGCAGCTTCCTACAGAATATACACGCACTCGACTCCTTTATTCAGGCGGTACAGCTCTTATGAACGAAACATCGCTGCTCAATGTGAACATGCTGGCGATCTCCTCCGGTCAGCCCGAACTGTCAGTAAAGATGGGAAAGGAATCTCCTTCAGAGAGTGTTCGCATCAAACAAAGCCGTACCGGTCTTCCGGTTCCAGTGCTGCAGCACGGGGCGCGGGAATACAGTCTTCACTCCAGCATTGATCCCCGCCGCGAGGGAGAGCGGTTTTATCAAACCGCCCCCCGGGGTGGTTATCTGGTTTTCTTGGGTTTCGGGGCCGGTTATCACATCAGCCCTTTTCTCAAAAGAAATGATGTTTCCAGAATAGTAATTATCGACTTCGATGCCTCTCTGTTCAAGTCGCTTCTCAGTTCACTGGATATGCGGGAGTTCTTCCTGGATCAGCGTGTACGTTTTCTCATCGACCCGACTCCGGAGGATATTAACCGTGAGATGCTCGGCAACTATCTGCCGGCAGTCTCGGGAAATCTGCAGGTGCTGCAGCTGCGGGCGCGGGTACATATGGAGCGCGAACGCTTCAATGTCACTCAAAAACACATCCAGGGAATTATTAAATCGATTTCGGAAGATTATTCCGTGCAGTCATACTTCGGAAAAAGGTGGTTCGTAAACAGCATTAGAAATTTGCAGGTCGCCGAGACCTCCACTACTACCCTGCCGCCGATCAGAAAAGCACTCATCACTGCGGCCGGCCCCTCACTTGAAGATCAG
This sequence comes from Spirochaetales bacterium, assembly GCA_021767325.1. Next base: position 1,777 of record JAASTM010000476.1, on the reverse strand, counting down.
CTGCCAGAACTGAAGCAGCAGCTGGCCAAGGGCAGCCTGATTGCCACCGATACATCTCTGCCCTTTCTCCTGAAAAACGACATCGTACCCGATTTAGTTATTTCCATTGACTGTCAGCATATCACTTACCACCATTTTATGGCCGGTTACCCGGAACAGGTGCCCCTGGTACTCGACCTGGCATCCCCAAACCACCTCACTTCCAAGACCGATCGGCTGGTTTTTTTTACCAGCGGTCACCCCTTCTCCAAATATGTAAACAGTGTCTGGCGCCGATTTCCTTATATCGATACCTCCGGCGGCAACGTCAGTCATGCCGCGGTGAGTCTCGCAGAAGCCCTCGGAGCTCAACAGATTCTGCTGTACGGAGCTGATTTTTCGTTTCCGGAAGGCAAGAGTTATACCCGCGGTACCTATCTGTATCCTTTCTTTCAGACCGGATCTTTACGAACGAATCCGCTTGAACACCATTTTTTTTCATTTCTACTGCGGAACGAGAACATCATCAAAGTAAAGGAACCGGAGTACATCCGTTACACCACCAGTCCGATGATCAGTTATAAAGAACGACTCGAACAGGCCAGCGCCCATCTTACCGCCGAGCTAACGGCCATACCCGGCAAAGGCGAGCAGCTCAATACCGCCCATGAAAGCGTGAAACGAAACAGTTCCGGTGTCATCGGAACACTGTTTTCCGCCGGGGTCGCTTCTGTTTCCTGGCAGCAGTTCATTCGTGATTATTCTAAGGTGGTATCCGAACTCCCGCTGCCGCGAGAATCGCTCAGTGACTATCGTTCGTCCATATCTAAAGAGCAAAACGACATTGTGACGACGCTTTTACCTGCCGCAGCAGCTATACGACGAGAACAGGAGCTGCAGGGCACCCGAAAAGCCGGCCCGGAGATCATCCAGGATGTTATCGAGTGGACTCGAATGACGATAGAATCCTATTTGTCGGCAGAAGGATAAATTATCCCGGCATATCCAACAAACGAGCTGTCAGGATGAATCGAGTAACTGCTGTCATAGCCAATCAGCACACCCTCTTCGCAACCCATTTTTGCCGCGAATTCGATAGCCGCAGCGGCCGCACCGGATGAGCAGGCTGCCTTTTGCCGGTTTCCCCAGTGCAGCACATCTTCGGGGTTCATCTCCAGCATCTGTTGTATAATCCCCGCATCGTTTTCCTGTTGTGCCCACTCGACTGCTTCCCGGCCGATACCCTTGGGTGCAAATCCGTAGTTGGGCCCGTAATGGGTAAGATCGGTTGAGCCTATCACACTCACCGTTTGGGTAAGAGTTCCGGCGATTCCGGCACATAGCCTGCCAAGCTGAACAGCTTCATTGCCGGCCCCTACCCGCAGCCACACGATTTTAGCATGTGGAAACAAATATCGAACAATCGGCAGCTGCACTTCAACGGTGTTGTCGGGGTTTCGGTCGATTTTTACATCGGCCTGTTCGAATAGTTTTTCCTTGAACTCCTCGGCTGCCGGTACAGGTCCGAAGGGAGTCTCGAAGTAGGTTTCTTCGGCTATAGCTATTCCGTCACCCGGGCGCATGTGTCCTCCGATCACTACCAGCACCTCGCTGTCCGGGTTTAGGAGCCGCAGGGTCTTGTAGGCCAGCTTTCCGGAAAAACTCCAGCCGGCATGCGGTACAATCGCTGCTACTCCGGTCTGAGCTTCAGGTTCCTGAATCGCTTCTTCCCACTTTTCCAAAACCGATACCGTTTCTTTTTCATCAGCGGGGTACCATCCAGGCGGCAATACTCGTT
>JAASTM010000475.1 GCA_021767325.1 Spirochaetales bacterium | reverse complement strand
TTTTCCGGCGGCAGTACACTCACCCAGCAGGTAGCCGGTAAACACTACGCCGACCGTTCAAAACTGACCATCACCCGAAAACTCAGAGAGCTGTGGTTCGCCTTCAAAATGGAGCGGGAGCTCTCTAAATATGAAATTCTTGAAATGTATATGAATGAGATGTATTTCGGCCACAACACATACGGGGTCGAGGCGGCATCGCAGTTCTATTTCAACCACTCAGCCCGTGAGCTTTCGGTTGCCGAGGCGGCTATCCTGGTAATCCAATTGGCGAGTCCGGCGCTCTACTCCCCCATCAACCACCCCGACCGGGCACAATCTCGCCAGAAGGATGTGCTCAACCAAATGGTCGAACTGGGTTACACTTCCAGGGAAGAGGCCGACCGCTCCTTCCAGAGCTACTGGAACAGCTATGACTACAACCGTTCCAACATTGCCAGTGCATACTTCGACAACAAGAGTAAGGCCCCCTACTTCAGCGAATATGTGCGGCTCCAGCTGAACGACATGCTCTACGGTGCGGTCAATATCAATAAGGACGGTTATATTGTACATACTACCCTCGATCTGGATTACCAGCGGATCGCCGACTCGATTATGGAAAAGTCGTACCGGAGGATAAACGAGGAGTATCACAGCAACAAACGAGAACGCCTCGATATCGTAGACGAGACTTATCTTCCCATTGTCGAGCTGCTTTCTCTGACCTACAACATTGAAGATATTCACATTACCGGCGCTCAAGAAAAGCGGGCGGCGGTGAACCACTATTTCGAATCTATAGCACCGAGTATCGAGGTTCTCTCCTCCATGCTGGGCTCTGACGGTCTCTACCAGGTGTCCCAGTACTCCCAGGAGATGACCAACGAGCGGAAGAAGTCTTCCACCGTAGAAGGTGCTCTGATTACCATCGATAATTACAGCGGTCATATTATGTCGATGGTCGGCGGCAGTGATTTCGAAACCAAGCAGTACAACCGTGCTGTGGACGCCCAAATACAGCCGGGATCAAGTTTTAAACCGCTCTACTATTCAGCGGCGATTTCATCCGGCGAATACACTCCCGCCACGCGGATGTACGACGGTCCGATCGTCTTTTTTGACAACAACGGCAAGCGTTATACCCCGATGAACTATCTCGGCAACTGGGAGGGCTCGGTGCTCCTGCGCTACGCCCTGGCCACCTCGATGAATGTCCCCTCGCTCCAGGTATTGGACGGCATCGGCTTCGAGCCCGCCATAGACCGTGCGGCGAAACTGCTCGGCATGGAGGACAAAAAAGAGGACCGGACTCTGTTCCCGCGCGGATTTCCGCTGGGTCTCGGTATCACCGCGGTGGCACCGATTAAAATGGCCAAAGCCTTTGCCACCTTCCCCAACCAAGGCAAGGCCGTCGAACCGATGGCTATCACACGGGTACTCAACCGCGACGGGGAGAGCATTATCAATCCCGAACAGGAACGCATACGCCAGCAGAAACACAGCAGCGATGAGAAGCAGATACTCTCGCCCCAAGCTGCCTACGTGATGGTCGACCTACTGCAGAGCACCGTCGACTTCGGAACCCTGCGCTGGCGCCGGGTGAATGTCGGCGGCTTTGACGGCATGCCCATGGCCGGTAAAACCGGTACCACGCAGAACTGGGGCGACGCCTGGACGGTCGGTTTTTCACCCTACTACTCCACGGCAGTCTGGTTCGGCTTCGACACCCCGGGCAATTCCCTGGGCCGCGAACTTACCGGTGCAACTGCCGCCGGACCGGTATGGGCCGAATACATGAAGGCGATTCATCAGGGACTCCCGGTCAAAGAGTTTGACCGACCGGACACCGGGCTTGTAGAGGTAAAGGTCTGCACCGAATCGGGCCTGATCCCGACTCAGTACTGTCCCGAGAGCAAGGAAGAGATATTTATCGCCGGCACCGAACCGAAGCAGTTCTGTGATATCCATAAGTTCGAAGAGGAGCGCAACGAAGACTTGGTCCGGAAACTTCAGGATTCTATGATGATCGAAGATTTTGACGTGAACTACGATGCCGCACCCGAGATGGACAATGATCTTCTGCAGGATCTGGAGGATCAGATCGGCAGAGAGCGGGATAATGTATTCGGATCAGATGACCAGTCCGGATCCTCTTCCGGGAACAATGTGAACCCGCTGCTGGACTAAAAATTCGACTTCTTTTGTCCCATAAACTATGATAGGCTTATACTAGACTGGAGCGAGAAGGAGTCTGTAATATGCAAATTCCTATCGAAGAGATAGTGATCAAACGGCGCATACGTCAAGACCTCGGCGACTTATCCAAGCTAATGGAGAGCCTCAAAGCGTATGGGCTCATGAACCCGATACTCATAAACAGCAACCGCGAGCTGATTGCGGGCCGTCGGAGGTTAGAGGCGGCCCAGCGACTCGGCTGGAAAAATATAGAAGCCCACATAGTCGACAGTGGTTCCGAGGTAAGTGAGCTCGAGATGGAAATCGACGAGAATCTGCATCGCCGCAATCTCAGTGCAGTTGAACTGGCCGAAGGTATGTCCAGACTCGAGAAATTGAGAAACCCCGGTTTTTTCCGAAAAATTTTTATGGCAATCGCCCGGTTCATCCGGCGCCTGTTCGGTCGGCGGTAGTTACTCCACCACCGAAAGGTCATCCAGATCAAAACTCCGCACTGAAGAGGGGCCGGTTTGCACAAGCAGAGCATCGCCCTGCACCTTCAGCCAGGAGTATGGTGTGACCGCTTCGGCGGAACGGTTCTCCAGTTCGAGCTGAGCATTGAAGGCACCGATATAGTAGCTGCCCGCCTCTTCGATTACACAGTACACCCTCTGATTTGCCGCTAAGAGCGAGGATTTCGGATGCACGTCGCTCTGGGACTGCCGCTCTACTTCCAGACTGTCCGGCGACAGTCCGACCAGCCTGACGGCCCGCGGAGCCGCTGTCTCGCCGGCTATGACCACGTACATACCGCTGAAATCGAGATACTGCCGGCTGCGGATCGTATTGAGTGTTGATTCTCCGTCGAGCTGACCATTCGCCCTTATCAGCGCCATCCGGCCGAAGAGTTCATTATTCTGTTCGCGGAACATGAGAAACGG
>JAASTM010000474.1 GCA_021767325.1 Spirochaetales bacterium | reverse complement strand
CCCTCATCGAGGGCTACCGCTACTCCAATATTGACCCGGCCGTATTCGATAATTGCTTCGTCGGTCATAACGCTGTTCATCCGCGGATGCGCACGCAGCGATTCGGCTACTGCCTTGAGAATGATGTCGTTATACGAGACTTTCACATCCGCCGCTTTCAGGCGATCACGCATGCGTACCGTCTCAGACATGTCCACTTTTATCCTGTGAACCGCCTGCGCCGCCGCATCCAGACTCTCCCGCATCCGGGCTGCAATCGTCCGGCGCATACCCGTCAACGGGATGCTGCGGTCTTCCCGGGTGGCCGCGTGCCCGCTCGTACCCGCAGAACCGGCTGCGGACGCGGCAGCTGCCTCGACATCTCTGCGGTAGATCTTTCCGCGCGGTCCGGTACCTTCGACACCGCTCAGGTCGGTACCGCTCTCGGCGGCACTAATCCGGGCCAATGGGGTGGCTTTCGGACGGCTTTCAGCTGCCGCCAATACATCCCGCTCGATCACCATCCCCTCCGGTCCGCTGCCGGCCAGCGACTGTACATCGATTCCGTGCTCTTCGGCTTTCCAGCGGGCCCGGGGGCTCGCGTAAAATGGTCCGCCGCTCTCCGGCCGGGTGGAAGCGGTGGGATTTAGAGCCTGACTTCCGTCAGCACCCCCTGTGGCAGTCGTTGAGGGCTGCCGGTCCGCCGCTACAGACTCTTTCGGCTCTTCCGACTCGGCTTCCCCGGCTTCCTCTGAGGCTCCTGAGGCTCCTGAGGCTCCTGAGGCTCCTGAACTCTCCAGCTCGGCCAGCAGATCCGAAATATCTTCGCCGGCCTCACCGATGAATGCGATCGTCTCGGTAATCGGGACCACATCACCCTCACCGCGGACAATCTTCAGCAAAGTGCCGGCGGCGGGCGCGCCGATCTCGATGGTCAGCTTGTCGGTCTCCATCTCGAAAATCGGGTCGCCCTCCTTCACCGTATCGCCCTCGGCTGCCAGCCAGGAGATGATGGTGCCTTCGGTCATTTGCAGCCCCTGTTTGGGCATGATTACCTTTGTAGCCATAGCATTTCTCCTCTACTTGTAGCAGACCTGTTTGGCCGCGGAATGGATGTCGTCCACTCCCGGCACCACCGCGTTTTCCAGAACCAGACTGAACGGCAGTGTGCACGGTTTTGCGCCCAACCTCACCACCGGAGCATCGAGATACTTGAATCCCGACTCCATGATCTGCGAGGCAATTTCGGCACCGACACCGTTGTTCTTGTGTGCCTCGTGCACTACTACCGCCCGGCCGGTCTTTTCTATAGAGTTTAGAAGGGTATCCAGATCTAGCGGCAACAGGGTACGCGGGTCAATCACTTCGGCTTCAATGCCCTCGGCCGCCAGTTTCTCCGCCGCTTCCAGGGCACGGCCGACCATCAGGGAAGTTGCAATGATAGTCACATCACCGCCCTGCCGGCGTACCGCTGCCTGTCCAAAGGGTATGGCAAACTCCGGGTCGTCGGGCACTTCTTCGCTGGTTGCATACAGGGCCTTGTGTTCGACAAACATAACGGGGTTGTTGTCACGTATGGCAGTGCGCAGCAGTCCCGCTGCATCCGAAGCGGTCGAAGGCATGGCTACCTTGAATCCCGGTATGTGGGTAAAAAAGGCTTCCACACTCTGCGAGTGGGTACCGGCGTTTCCACGCCCGATCCCCTGCTGACCGCGTACAACCAAGGGCAGGGAAGCCCGGCCGCCGTACATATAGCGCAGCTTGGCCGCCTGGTTCAGCAGCTGGTCCATTGCAACGTATACAAAATCGAGGTACATGAAGTCGAGGATCGGGCGCATGCCGGTCAGGGCCGCCCCGATGCCGGTACCCACATAGCCGGCTTCGGCAATGGGGGTGTCACGCACACGTTCCTTGCCGAACTCCTGCTGCAGCCCGCGGGTACAGCCGAACACCCCGCCGAGTGCTCCGATATCCTCGCCCATTACGAATACGGATGAATCCGCCCGCATCTCTTCGGCAATTACGTCTCTAATTGCAGCTGAATATTTTTTTCTGCTCATCTAGCTATCCCCCTCGTCATACACATTGTCGAGTACCGTCGCGGGGTCGGGTTCCGGACTGTTCAGTGCAAACTCTTCGGCCTCGTCGATCAGCTTATCGATCTCCTGGTGTTTGGCCGCTATCTGATCGTCAGTGAGAATCTTTTTTGTCCGCATGTGCTCTTCCAGCCGCAAAATCGGACATTTCTGCTTCCACTCTTCCACCTCGTCCCGGGTGCGATACACCTCGGGATCACCGGTCCAGTGGCCCTTCCAACGGTAGGTCTTGGCCTCGATGAGGGTCGGCCCCTCGCCTGCCCTGGCCCGTTTTATGGCCTTTTTGATAGCCTTTTCGACGGCGAACACATCGTTCCCGTCCACTACCTCGCCGGGCATGTCATATGCGGCGGCCCGCACGGCAATATCCTTCACCGATGTCACCGAATCAACCGCGGTGGTCATTCCGTACTGGTTATTCTCGCAGATAAAAATTGCCGGCAGTTTCCAGATCGAGGCGATATTCAGCACCTCGTGGAAAATTCCCTCGTTGGCAGCCCCGTCGCCAAAAAAACTCACCGCCACCTGGTCTGTCCCGCGCATCTGAGCGCTGAGGGCAGCCCCGTTGGCATGCGGTATACCTCCGCCGACGATCGCATTCGCCCCCAGGTTCCCGCTGTCAACGTCCGCGATATGCATCGAACCGCCGCGGCCTCCGCAGTACCCGGTCTCCTTGCCCATCAGCTCGGCCATAGCCTTGTCCGGCCGGGCCCCTTTGGCGATGGCATGGCCGTGTCCGCGGTGGGTGCTGGTAATGTAATCGTCCTTTCTCAGATAGGCGCCAACGGTGGCCGCCACGGCTTCCTGTCCGATACTGAGATGGACGGATCCTCTGAGTTTGTTCTCTTCGAACAGGTGCAGTGCTTTCTCTTCGAACTTTCGAATCGTCAGCATCGTGTCATACACCTGCAGTATCATCTCTTTATCCATAACTCACTCTCTTTACACTAAGGTTTTTACTATTCGCAGAATGTCTTCAGTGCTCTCGGCAATATGAACTCCGGCTTCCCGCAGTTTCTCTTCCTTGCT
>JAASTM010000473.1 GCA_021767325.1 Spirochaetales bacterium | reverse complement strand
TGAAAGCGAACCGACCCATATACATAATAGACAATCTGCGGCAGCAGCCGGCCGATGTTGACACTGTTGCCCGATGTAAGCCGATACCGGCGCCTGAGATCCTCGGAAAAGAGGGCCGATTTAACCAGCTGCTGACAATCCTCGAACTCGCCATCTACCTCATAACTGCCTATATTACCGCCCCAGCCGGTAAGCTGCTTGAACTGCCGGCCGGATACCTGTCCCTTGGGAAACAGAATCTTGACATTCAGCCCTTCAAGCCCGTGGAAGGCAGCAGCCATAGCTCCGCCGGTATTGCCGGTGGTAGCCACCAACACCGTCAGTTCATCGGTGTCTTTGCTCCGCAGTTCGGTAAGTGCGGCGGCTAAAAAGCGGGCCCCGAAATCCTTAAAGGCGGCAGTCGGACCGTGAAACAGTTCCAGCACCAGCCGATTCTCCTCCAGCTCGTGCAGCGGAACATCAAAGGAGAATGCGGAACGGCAGAGTTCTGGCAATCGATCTTCCAGGCGGTCACCCTCGAAGAAGGGCTGCAGAATCAACTCGGCGGCTTCCTGATAAGAGAGATGCGTGTCGAACACCTTCTCCGGCAGCGAAGGTAGTGTCCGGGGCACATACAAGCCGCCGTCCGGAGCCGGTCCCTGCAGGATAGCATCCGCGGCGCTTACCTGTGGAGAATCTCCTCTGGTACTTACAAACTCCATACTACCTTTATTCTACACTATAAATTGGCTCCGAGATAGGCGGCCAGGCGCAGTAAATCGGCAAAAACACCTCCGGCGGTTACCTGCGGGCCGGCGCCGGGTCCCTGGACCACCAGCGGCTGGCTGTTGTAACGGTCGGTGGTAAAGGCAACAATGTTGTCACTGCCGGTAATGCGGGCAAAGGGGTGGTCTTTCGGATAGGGGCGCAGTTCCACCTTACAGCTGCCGTCGGATTCGATAATCCCGGCGTACTTCAGTACATTGCCCTCCTGCTCCGCAGCGGCATACAAACGCTTCATCTCAGCATCCATCATCGAGAGTTTTCCGAGAAAATCTTCTACTGAGACATCCTCCAGCTCTTTGGGAACCAGGCTGTAGACCGGTACCTGCTCCACCTCCACTTCCCAACCGACTTCCCGGGCCAGGATCACAGTCTTGCGCACAATATCCATCCCGGAGAGGTCGTCCCGGGGATCCGGTTCGGTGTACCCCAGCTCTTTTGCCTCCTGCACCAAACTGCTGAAAGGGGCTGTACCGTCGAACTTCCAAAACAGATACGCCAGGGTACCCGAAAACACCCCTTCGATGCGGTGGATTTTATCACCGGTTTGAATGAGATCGCGCAGGGTACCGATAATCGGCAGCCCCGCCCCGACTGTGGTTTCATATAAGAAGTGACACTGATGCTGTTTAGCCGTACTCATGATCTGCCGGTATTCGGGCAGCGGCGCAGTTCCGGCCTTCTTGTTGGGGGTTATGATGTGGATTCCGCGGTTCAGCCAGTCGGCATACTGTTTCGGCAGTTCCGCCGAAGTGGTGCAATCTATGAGAACGGTATGGGGGAAATACTCGGCATCTACATGGTCGATAAAAGCCTCCATGCGGGTCGGCTCGGAGCGCTCGGAAAGCGCCTTCTTCCAATCCACAATATCGATGCCGGTTTTGGCCAGGGTCATCTTTTTCGAGTCGGTTATGGCACGTACCCGCAGGTCGATGCCGAACTCGCGATTGAGGCGTTCGGATTCACCGGCGATCTGATCGAGCAGTGTACTTCCGATGAGTCCGGGGCCGATAATACCGATACTGAGAGTCTGATTCGACAGATAAAAGCCGGCATGAACCGCCCGCAGAGCCCGGGTGGCATCCTTCTCCGAAATAACCGCGCTGATATTACGCTCGGAGGAGCCCTGAGCAATTGCCCGCACATTTACACCGGCGTTGCCGAGTGCCCCGAAGAACTTAGCCGAGATACCGGGAATGCCGGACATCTGATCGCCCACCGCCGCCAGGATAGCGCAGTTGTCCTCTACTTCGATCGAGTTGATCCGATAGCTTTTCAGCTCGGCCGCAAAGGCTTCCCGGGCAATCTCGCGGGCACTGCGGGCCTGATGGGAGGGAACCGCACAGCAGATGGAGTGCTCAGAAGAGGCCTGGCTGATGAGAATAACAGAAATACCTTCGCGGTTCAGCGATGTGAACAGGCGCGAGGAGATGCCGGGCACACCGATCATTCCCGCGCCTTCGATATTGAGCAGGGACACCTCGTTTACTATCGAAAACCCCTTTACCGGTTTGTTGTAGGAGGTGGTCACCTTCGAAGAGATAACCGTTCCCGGGTCTCCAGGATAACTGATATTCCGTATGGCCAGGGGGATACCCTTCACCAGCGCCGGAGTCATGGCCGGCGGATGCAGCACCTCCGCCCCGAAATAGGCCAGTTCGGTAGCCTCTTGATAGGTAAGCTCGGGAATGACCTCTGAACCGGGAACCTTCTGCGGGTCGGCACTCATCACCCCGTTGACCTGCTTCCAGAGGGTAATCTGTTCGGCATCGAGCAGATTCCCGAGGATAGTAGCGGTCAACTCCGCGCCGTCTTTGCCCAGCGATGTAGCCGCGCCCTCGACCGTACGCCCGAGACCTCCGGTAACCACCAGAAAATCGTGCTGGCCGTTGTTTTCAAAGGCCTGTTCGAGCGCTCTTTTCGTGTCGTTCCATTGAATCTCGGTTCCGTATTCCTGGGGCTTCACACTGATGATCTCGCGGGTATCGAGCCACTTCACCGAATAGCCTTCGGCCTTCAGTCTGGAATGAAACACCTGCGCTATCCACACGGCTCCCAACCCGCTAATATACTCACGGGTACGGGGAGAAGAGTCGCGCACCAGCCAGACTGCCCTGAGGATATCCTCTATGTTCTGGAAGTCCTCACGGATAGCCGCCTCCAGGTCCTGCCGGTAATCCGGAGGTACCAGCTCGTCGGCCAGTCCGGACATCTGCTGACTGAGAGATTCCATGGTTCCCCAGAGCGACTCTTCACGAACAATCGCCTGGTCGACTAGGGAGAGCAGCGCCGGAGGAATATCGCTCTTCGGCGAGACCACCACACATACCGGTCCGTTGCGGTG
>JAASTM010000472.1 GCA_021767325.1 Spirochaetales bacterium | reverse complement strand
GGGGCCGATGTCAGCCGTAACATAGGTTACGAGCTCCCGGAAAAAGGCTTTTTTCGGTAATCGGAAGGGGGGCTGCTTGCAATATATCTGGTCAGAGTCTCATACTAGAAACAGAAGGGCTAAGTATATGATAAAAAGAAACCAACCCATAATTACACTAGTAGCAGCGGTACTCCTGCTAAGCGGGCCGCTGGTTCCGGGCTATTGTGCCGGTGCACAAAGCGGGCAGCCGGCACCAACGGAATCCGGGGGCAGTGATGCCCGGGACGCGGGTTCCGGGGCCGGCGACAGCTCTCCATCCGGTAAATATGCTGATGAACGCCGGGCTATGGTGGCCAATCAGATCGAAGCCCGCGGAGTAAAGAGCTCGGCCGTGCTGGAGGCGATGCGGGCGGTGCCGAGGCACGAGTTTGTGTCTCCTGCTCAGCAGGGGCAGGCCTACAGTGACAAACCCTTGCCCATCGGACACGGGCAGACCATTAGCCAGCCGTATATTGTGGCCTACATGACTGAGATTCTGCAGCTCGAAGCTGGGGACAAGGTGCTGGAGATCGGGACCGGCAGCGGATACCAGGCCGCCGTGCTGGCTGAGATAACGAATCAGGTATATACGATCGAGATCATTGAAGAATTGGCCGTACAGGCCTCCGAGCGCCTCCAGCGGCTAGGGTACACCGAGGTTCGGACCACACAGGGGGACGGGTACTACGGCTGGAAGGAGTATGCACCCTTCGACGCGATTATCGTCACCGCCGCCGCCGGTCACATTCCACCGCCGCTTTTGCGGCAGCTGAAACCGGGGGGTAGAATGGTTATCCCGGTGGGGGGAGTGTACGAGGTTCAGTCTCTGATGCTGGTACGAAAAACCTCCGGCGGAGAGGTGCGGACCGAACGGCTTATGCCGGTACGTTTTGTTCCGTTTCGCGGTGCGGCGCAGCAAAAAAGCGGCGAATAAGAGCATATGAGGAGGCTGACCGGTGCAGTAGTTACAAGTCTTTTTCTGGTATCGTTCGCCCTGATTGCGCTTCAACTGTTCTACATGCGGGCCTTATCGGTCATCCGGTATCACCATTTTTCATACCTGGTAATAAGTACCGCCCTACTCGGCTTCGGAGTCAGCGGTACCTACCTCACTTTTACTTATAACAGGATTTCCCGACACTTCCAGGCCGCTTCGCGGCGGGTATTACTGGCGTTTTCCGCCTCTATTCCCGTTTCTTACACCCTGGTGAAGCTGCTGCCCATCGACATTCGGTATCTTTTGTACAGTGTCGATCAGGTGCTGATTCTGATGGTGTATAACCTGCTGGTACTGCTGCCGTTCTTTTTCGGAGCGGTCTTCATCGGTATGTGCCTGCGGTATTACCGGGATTCGATCCCGGTTTTATACGGGGTAAACCTTTTTGCCAGCGGTCTGGGCGGGCTCGGAGCCTTGTGGGTAATGCACTTACTGCCGGCTGAAACACTGCCGCTGACCCCGGCCGCGGCCGGGGTTCTGGCTCAAGTCGCCTGGGCGGCCAGGGCGCATCCCGCCCTCGGTGGCCGGGGCCGCTGGGTAGCCGAACGCCCGGCCGGCTGGATAGCAGCAACGGCCGGTCTGGTCTGTGCACTTGCCGGCTTTCTGCTTCCGGTAGAGAGCGGTATCGACCAATACAAGAGCCTTGCCCATATCCGGCGGCTGGAAGGGCAGGGCGACGCCGAACACATCTACACCGAATATAGTCCGCGGATGCGTCTGGACCTGTACGAGGCGCCTTCGCTGCATCAGACCCTGTTCGCCGGTCCGATGGCTGAAACCGCCCCTCCCCCGCAGCTCACTGTGCTGTTTGACGGACAGGTTGCCGGTACTCTGTTTAGAATTGACAGTGCTGACGAGGCCGCCATTCTCGACTCTACTCCTCAGTCTCTTCCGTATCGACTGTTGCGGGACAGGGGCTCGACCGGCCGGGCCCTGCTGCTGGGAGAGGTGGGCGGTACAAATGTATGGCTGGCAAGGCGCTTCGGTGTCCGAAATGTATCCGTCTTACAGCCCGCGGAGATCTTACTGCGGAGTTTTAACCGGGAGTTGCGCGGGAAGGGCGGAGAGGTGTTTTCCTCCGAGGGGGTTGAAACGATAGGCCGTCCGGCCCGGCTTTACTTGGAAAGGGCGACCCGAAGCTACGATATAATTCATATTGCATCCGCCGAAGGTATGCCCGCCGGGACGAGCGGCTTGCAGTCGCTGCACGAAAACTACCTTCTGACGCGGGAGGGTATAGCTGCCTGTCTCGAACATCTGCGGCAGGACGGTTTTGTGTCAATTACACGGGGAATCCAGTCCCCGCCGCGGGACAATATAAAAGTGTTTGCGATGTTCCTGGAGGCCCTGAAGCTGGCCGGAGTCGAACAGCCGGAGCAGCACCTGCTGCAGGCGCGGAACTACCTGGCTGTTACCACTCTGGTGAGTATGACGCCGATTGAAGCGGGGCTTGCCCAGCGGTTCAGGTCGGAGTGCCGGGAGCTCGGAATGGATGTGGAATATTTTCCGGGAATCCGTTCCTCCGAGATAGAGCAGCAAAACCTGATTGAAGGCCCGCCGGGGAAGCAGTATTCCTATTACCACCATGCAGCTCTACAGCTCCTGAGCGGTAAAGCCGGTGAGTTCTATGACGCCTGGGCATACAATGTACGCCCTCCCACCGATCAACGCCCGTATTTTCACAATTTCTTCAAATGGAGCAGTTACGAGTCGTTCGTTGATGCCTACGGGGGCGGATTTCTCCGCAGAATGGAGCTGGGGTATATCGTGCTGGTGATGACCTTTATAGAAATTTGTGCGGTTGCATTCGTCCTGATCCTGTTGCCGCTGTGGCTAGGCCGTTTGAGAAAGGGCCCGCAAAAGGAGCCGGAAGCAGTCAGCAGAGGGGCCGGTCCGCCCGGCCGCAGACTGCCGGTGTTACTTCATTTCGGAGGAATCGGTTTCGGGTTTATGTTTCTGGAGATGGTGATGATCCAGAAACTGGCCCACTTTTTGGGAGATCCTATTTACAGCGCCTCGGCGGTGATCACTTCTATTCTGGTGTGTGCGGGTATCGGCAGTTCGTTACAAGATCGCCTGCCCTGGCCG
>JAASTM010000471.1 GCA_021767325.1 Spirochaetales bacterium | reverse complement strand
GATACCTCCTGGAGCGATCTCCAGATCGAAGAGGCCTACGCAACCGAGGTGGCGCATGCCTTGAACGGGTTTACTTTTGAGGGACGAACTCTCACTGCGAAATTGGGGGGAGGCGCTTCGGATTCAGAAGGGCGCGGCTCCGGTGGGAAATCCGGCCCAAAACACGGCGGCAGATACGGCGGCAAACCCGGCCGTCCCGGTCCAAAATCAGGCGGGAAAAAATACGGTGGTAAAACCGGCAAGAAAAGCGGGACGGTCCGCTATGCCAAGAAAAAAGCCCAGGACTAGGACTCAGCAATAGCAGTCATAACAAAACACGGCGGTCGAGTGAATATTTTCACCCGGCCGCCTTTTTTCTGCCCCACTTGTCGCCCTGGACGCAGCCCGCGTACGGGCTACAGTCCCAGCCTTAGCTCACTGATTCGACAGGGTCACTATCTCAATCAAGGTGATGATAAAGGCCAGGCCGCCGGCGACTACCGGAAAATGGCGGTTGAAGTTGTAGACAAAGTCGTTGGTAGGCACATTGACCGTATCGCCCGGCATCAGCGGCATCGAAGGATCCCGTTCGTTTCCGTAGCGGTCGGTGATGACAACCGCCTCCTGCGTATTCAGCTCGGAGTTGAACCCGCCGGCCTGGTTCACATAGTAGTGGTAGGTCTCGGGCGGCTTGTAGGGATATCGTCCCGGATTTATCACAGCTCCGACCACCGTAATCAGTTGGTCCGGAAACTGTTTCGAGGGGACGGTTACAATGTCGCGATCCTGGAACGATGGCGGCGGGCGCTGCGAAGTGTAGTCGAAGACCAGCAGTTCGGAGTTGCCCGGTGTGAGGCGTTCGACCGTCAGGCGGGTGAGGTCGGCCATCGGGGTAAAGCCGCCGCTGAACTCGAGGACATCGTCAATGTTTTCATCGTCCAGCAGCTGGTAGCGGCCCGGACGGAATACCTCGCCCCGGATGGTAACCTCCCGCTTTATCTGCGGGATAACCACCCGGTCGCCGGGCTTTACGTAGGGGTCCTGATCGAGCATACCCTGATACTGGGCCTTCCAGAAGTCGTAGCGGGTGCTGCGCCCCACCTGGTCGACGATGCGGATGTTCCGGGTAGAGGAGTAGCGGATGAGCCGGCCTTCTACGATGTCACTCAGCCGGGTCAGACCCCAGGCGCTGATGTAGTCGGTCTCCCGCACCTGACCGAGGATCGGCACCTGGAACGATCCTACTGAGGTGATAGTGAGCATGGGCTGGCTTTTCGGATAGGCTTCGGCAATCATTGTTTCAACGCGCTGTTCGAGTTCGGGAAACTCCATGGCGATGACATTCATTTTGCCGAATATACCCAGGTCGATCGTGTAATCGCTGGTAACCGTCATCTCGCGGCTTACCGGGGCTCCAGCCAGAAAGTAGGTCAGCTGGTAAATATCGCCGGGGGTAATCGGATAATCTTCGTTCGAAATTGCCAGGCGTACCCGCTCCATCTGAGCGGCCGCCAGCTCCTCCTCGATGGGAGACGGCGTTTCTCCCGGCGGCATCTCCTGTCCGGCCGCCCCGGCAATTAAGAACAGGAGCGCAAAGAGCCCGCTTACAATCCTCCTCACTCTCTCCTCCTGTGTGCGTCTTTCTATTAAGTGTAGCCCCGTTCCACAGAACTGTAAAGCATCGAGTGCAGCGCGGGAGAAGCACGACGTCAGCCCACCGCGGTTGCAGCCCGCGGGCTGCGCAATTTTTGAAAGTGAAGCTGGTCAGAAAAAAATCTTGTGGTATAATATGGCCTGAATCATGATATGGCTGGTAGGAAACCGCGGAATGCTCGGCAGCGCCCTCGAGGAGCAGCTGCGCAAAGCGGGGGAGTCATACGTCTCCTCCGACCGGGAAGTAGATATAACCGACTCACACGCCGTGCAGAAGTTTCTGCACACACACTGGTCACGGGTGCGGCCTCTCAGATGGCTCGTAAACTGCGCCGCCTACACCGCCGTCGACCAAGCCGAGGACGAACCCGACCGGGCCGCCCGGCTCAATGCTCTGGGCCCGAAAAACTTGGCCGCCGCGGCAGCCGAATACGGCGCTGCCCTCATCCATGTGTCTACCGATTATGTGTTTGACGGCGAGAAGGAGGAGGGGTATCGCGAGAGCGACACACCGCATCCCATCTCCATTTACGGTCGCACCAAGTGGGCCGGCGAGGCGGCGGTGCAGCGAGCAGGCATCCCGTACTACATCGTGCGCACCGCCTGGCTCTTCGGCGAGCGGGGTCCCAATTTTCCAGCCACCATGCTCAGGCTCTTCGAAGCCGGCCAAGATGTGCGCGTGGTCGAAGACCAGTGGGGCTGTCCCACCTACGCCGGCGACCTGGCTGAAGCCCTGCACCGCATCATCCAGATCGAGGGCCGCGCCGCCCCCGGCATCTACCACTTTACCAACAGCGGCATCACCAACTGGTACCAGTTCGCCCGCGAAATCTACGCTCAGGCCCGGCAGCTCGACCTCATCTCCGACGGCAGCTCTATCACCCCGGTCCCCGGCAGCGAATACCCCACCAAAGCCCGCCGCCCGCACTATTCCATCCTGCACACCGAGAAAATCCGCAACGCCCTCGACATCGACATCCGCAGCTACCAGGACGCCCTGCGCTCCTACCTGCTCACCATCAAAAGCGAAAGGAACAGCCAATGAAACGCCCCCTCCAATCCATCATGGTCACCGGCGGCTCCGGCTTCATCGGAACCAACTTCATCCGCTACCTCTTCAGCCGGCCGGAGTTCAGCGGGCGCATTCTGAACGTCGATAAGCTTACTTATGCGGGGAATCCTTTGAATTTGAAAGACATCGAGGCGCGCCACGGTGGAACTGTGGGGAGACCCGCCGACGCGGAGGGCCCGTCCGGCGGCCCCTTGTCTGACCCTCGTTACATTTTTATAGACGCAGATATCTGCGACAGTAGCTCAATGGAATATCTCCTAGAAAAATACCACATCGACACCATTGTAAACTTCGCCGCCGAGTCGCATGTCGACCGTTCGGTCTACGGCCCGCGAGAGTTCATCGACACCAACATCAACGGCACCTTCGCCCTCTTAGAGGCGGCCCGCAAAGTGTGGGGGCCGCAGGCGGCGG
>JAASTM010000470.1 GCA_021767325.1 Spirochaetales bacterium | reverse complement strand
GCTTTTCAAACGGTACCCAATCAAACATGTTGCTTCCTCCTTACTAAATTTATTAGCGATTGCGTAAGGAAAGTCAAGCCGCATTCGGCAATTCTCCGGGATAGTATTACATTTTTCTTATATGCGCGCTGCTGATTGCATCGATATCAGCAGCACCGGTCATCACCATTACCTGCCGCAGCTCTTCGCGGAATTGAGCCAGCTCTGCGGACAGGGCTCGCGCGCCCCCGCCGATCGCCGCGATAGCCGCCGGCCGGCCTATCATCACGGCCCGGGCGCCGAGGGCCAGCATTTTGAACACATCCGTTCCGCTGCGAATCCCGCCGTCTACCAGTACCGGGACAGCCCCGTCTACCGCCTGTACGATCTCCGGCAGTACTTCGGCGGTTCCCGGGCTGTGATCCAGCACTCTTCCGCCGTGGTTCGAAACAACGATGGCCGCTGCCCCCGCATCCACGGCTATCTTCGCCTCGTCTGCGGTCATCACTCCCTTGAGAATAAAGCTCATACCTGCACTGCCGATAATCTGCTGCAGCTCTTCAGGGGGCTTCGGATAGACCGGCTGACCGAGCTCCTTCAGCGTGATCAACCCGGCGGCATCGATATCCATTCCACAGACATCGGCTCCGGCTGAGCGCAGCTGTTCGAGGCGCTGCTCCAGCTGCGGCTCAGCCCACGGCTTGATGAAGGGCAGGGTTGAACGCGGGTATCGGCTGAAGGCCTGCAGCGCCGCTTCAAAAATTTCCGGAACCTCGCCGTCCCCGGTCCCGCATAAAGTGCCGGCCTGATCCGCTCCCTCCGCCATCGAGGCTATATACTCATATTCGGTGAGGCTGCCGGTCATATTGTACTGCACTCCCCCCAGGGGACTGACCAGGACGGGCATGTTGAGTCTGCGGCCGAAGAGCTCGAGTCCGGTTTCAGCATGCTGGACCGCATGCATCGTGCGCATTTCGATTTTTATACGCTCGAGGGCTTTCAGGTTTTGTGTGAATGAGGCCGCACTCCCGGTCCCGCCCATGCCAGGTACTTCGCCGGCACAGGCCCGCCCGTCACAGCGTGAGCACACCCGGCAGAAGCCCTTCATTCGCTTACGGGCCGTGGTTTTTACTTGTTCATCCATGTTTCTGCTTGTATACCTGCCAGGTGGTCTCGATGATCTCCTCTGCATCGCTGGACTGTGTTTTCCAGTCGAGCAGCCGATATGCCCGGCTCGAAGAGGCTACCAGCTTGGCCGGGTCGCCGGCTCTGCGGTCGACAATCTTCATCGGTATTGTGCGACCGGTTATCTTGCGGGCACTTTCAATAATTTCTAATACACTCAGCCCGGTTTCACTACCCAGGTTCACAACCATACTCTCTCCGGATGCGGCCACCGTCTCCGTGGCCTTTACATGGGCATCCGCAAGATCCGTTACATGAATATAGTCGCGAACTCCGGTTCCGTCCTTGGTATCGTAATCGTCACCGAACACCAGCAACTCCTCCCGCAGCCCAACGGCCGCTTCCATCACAACCGGTATTAGGTTGGCCGGATTACGTTCGAGCCCGGGAACTCGCCCCGCGCGGTCGTAACCGGCGGCATTGAAGTAGCGCAGTGAAGCGTATTTGAGTCCTCGCAGCTGGTCGTACCATTCGAGGTTGCGTTCTATCTCCAGTTTGGTGAAACCGTAGTAATTGGTCGGCCGGGTCGGGTGCTCCTCGTCCACCGGCAGATATTCCGGCTCTCCGTAAACCGCAGCCGAGGAGGAGAGTACGAAAGTGTCGATACCGTGTTCCACCGCGGCAATCATCAGATTCAGTGAACCGCTGATGTTGTTGACGGAGTATTTCTCCGGATTGATCATCGACTCGCCGGCCGCCTTGAAGGCCGCCAAGTGAATAATTGCGTCCCACCCCCGGGCGCACACTTCGGACAGGCGGGGCTGGTCGAGTATATCGCCTTCGAAAAATTCCGAATCCGGATGCAGGTTTTCCTTCAATCCGCTCGATAGGTTGTCAAAAATCCCAACCTCATGGCCCTTCTCTAAAAAGGCCAGGGCAACGTGGCTGCCGATGTAGCCGGCGCCTCCCACTAAAAGTACACGCATTGCAATTCTCCAGCTTATCTTATTCTATGTGTACTTCTTTATACCTCAAAATTCAGCCGGATGCAATGGAGGCATCGTAGCCGAGGGACTGCACCACCTTTATCAGCTTGTGGAGAGTTGCGTCCTGCGCCTCTTCGTCGTGGATATTCATATCTACCCGTACTTCACTGAGACCCGCATCCACCTTTATCTCCTCTACGCCCGCCAGCTTGCGGCCGTAGTGTTCAATGGAATAGGCGCATGAAGGACAGGTTGCTCCCTGTAAATCAAGTTTCCTCTGTATCATGGTTTAAATATACTAACTGGGGTTAAATCTGACAAATATAGTAAAATTAAAAAAAGAGCCGCAGGCTCCTGCGCACCGCGGCTCATGATGAGCGTTTAATCCTCGAACTGTTTCAATACAGCGCGAATCTCTTCCAGCCGTTTGTCGAGCTGCTGCTGATCCGGGGCCTCAACCACCAGCCGCAGATACGGCTCGGTGTTCGACGGGCGGACGTTGAACCACCAGTCGGGGTATTCAATACGGTAGCCGTCAAAATCCAGCAGTGCGGAAGGGGCTTTCTGGGCCGTGAAGTGATCTTTCAACGCCTCCATCGCCGCCTGCTTCTCTTCGATGTGAAAATTGATTTCACCCGAGTTGGCGTAGACCTTTATTTCATCTATGAGCTGGCTGATGCTTATTCCGTTCTTCTTCTCCTCGAGTACCACCTGGAGGACCAGCAGGCTGGCCAGGATGCCCGAGTCGCAGTTGTAGAAATCGCGGAAGTAGTAGTGGCCGGCAAGTTCTCCTCCGAAAACGGCATTCAGCTCCCGCAGTTTCAACTTGGCAAAGGCGTGTCCGACCTTCCATGTGTGCGGGGTTCCGCCGAGCTTGCGGACATACTCGGATACCGATCGGGAGGTGCGGATATCCTGCAGCACGGGGCCTTTTTCCCGTTCCAGGTAGTAGCGGGCCAAGACTGCAATGATGAGGTCGGGCTGGATAAATTCGCCTTTTTCATCAACAAACATAACCCGGTCGCCGTC
>JAASTM010000469.1 GCA_021767325.1 Spirochaetales bacterium | reverse complement strand
GCCTACCTGACCGCCGTCATCATCCTGATTATGACCTGGGTCTTGAACAGAATCTTCAAACCCGAAACGGCCCAGAAGGGATAGGAGGCAGGCATGCAATTAACCCGACGACGAGAGACTGTCCTGTTTATCATAGTTGTGATATTTGCAGCCCTGTTCCTGTTTCCAATTATTTGGATGTTTGTCACATCTATACGTACTACGCAGGATTTATATAAATATCCTCCTACGTTGATTCCTCACGCCCTTACCCTGGAAAACTTCATTTACATTTTTACAGAGATGGCCGGTTTTATACGGTATGTGGTCAACAGCCTGGTGGTCACCATTTCCACTGTGCTGATTGTGCTGGTCTCCAGTGCCATGGGCGGCTACGCCTTCGGCATGCGCAAGTTTCGCGGCCAGAGCATACTGTTCATGATGATAATCGGTGTGCTGACTATCCCGTACATCATGTATCTGATACCGATCTACCTGATGGAGTACGAACTGGGCCTGCAGAACACCTGGCTCGGATTGATTTTTCCCTACGTTGCGCTGAATCTGCCCTGGGGCCTGCTGATCATGCGGGGCGCTTTTTCAACCATCCCGCTGGATATCCGCGACGCGGCCATCATCGACGGCTGCACCGAGTTTCAGATGTGGCGCAAAATCCTGGTCCCGATCAACCGGCCGGCCCTGGCGGCCACCACCATAATAACCTTTGTCTTTGCCTGGCAGGAGTACATGTTCGCCAGCACCCTGATGACCAAGAACGACTGGCAAACGCTGCCGGTGGGAATCGTGTGGATGCGGGACGAGCTGCAGACATTGGTAATGGGACGAGTCGGTGCGATGGTCATCGTTACCATTCTGCCGGTATTGATTCTGTTTTTTATGTTCCGGGACTTCTTTATCGAAGGCTTGAGCGAAGGTATGTTGAAAGGGTAAACTTGAGATCTTATGAACCGAAAAACGTTGACACTGCTGCTGCCGATTATCGTGGTTCTGGCGGCAGCGGTCCTGTGGTTTGCAGTTCTATCTCCGGCCCGCTCCTCCGGCGAGAACATCGTCCTGAAGGCGGCCGACGACCATGAGCTGAGCTACCCGACCACCCAGGGGCTCATCCGGATAGGCGATCTGCTGAAGGAGTGGACCCGCGGCCGGATCACCGTACAGGTCTACCCCTCCGCCCAGCTCGGTTCGGAAAAAGAGACCATCGAGCAGACCCAGCTGGGGGCCATCGACATCAACCGGGTCAATATAAATCCCCTCACCCAGATAGAACCGAGTCTGAAGGTATTCTCCCTGCCCTATCTGTTCCGCGACGCCGAGCACATGCACAAGGTGGTGGAAGGACCGGTAGGCCGGGAGATGCTGGAAAAACTCGAATCCAGCGGACTGATCGGTCTGGGCTACTACGACTCGGGGCAGCGCAGCTTCTACAACTCGGTCAAACCGATCCGCTCGATCGAAGACCTGCAGGGGCTGAAGATCCGCGTACAGAAGGCCGAGATCATGCACGACCTGGTACGGGCGGTCGGCGCCGAACCGATCCGCCTGGCCTTTGAAGAGGTCTACACCGGTCTGCAGACCGGCGTGATCCACGGGGCGGAGAACAACTACCCCTCCTGGATAACCAAGGGACACTACGAGGTGGCCAAGTACTACACCATGGACGCCCATGTCCGTACCCCCGAGATCATCCTGTTCAGCAAAAAAACCTGGGACCGGCTCTCGCAGAAGGACCAGGAGCTGATCCGCCGGGCCGTCCGGGAATCGATTCCCTACCAGCGCCGGCTGTGGAGCGAAAAAGTCGAGGACTCCATCGAGAAAGCCCGGGAGGCCGGTTGCGAAATAATCACCGATATTGATATATCACCCTTTCGTGAAGCCATGAAACCGGTGTATACTACGCATGGAAAGAACCTCACCGAGTACATCGAGCGTATTCGGGCGGTGGAATAAAACCCGGGAGTGTGATCCATGATTATTTCCGCAACCTTTACACCGAAACCCTCACTGTTCGGTCCGATTCTATTTACCGGCGACATCGCCGAAAGCCTCAAGCAGATCGCCCACATCGGCTACTCGGGGGCCGAGCTGCACCTCTCCGACCCCCGGCAGGTCGACACCGAGCAGCTGGCCTACCTGCTGTCCAAGAACAATCTTATGCTCACCTCCATCGGCACCGGCCTGTCTGCGGTCGACGACAAGCTGTCCTTTGCCAGCGATGACGAGGCGGTCCGCTCGGCAGCCATCCAGCGGATCAAGGATGTGATCGATGCATTCGCCGACATAAAGCCGGCCATTATCATCGGCACCATCAAAGGCCGGCTGGCAGCCGCCTCCGACGAGGGGCAGGCCCGCGCCCGCATCCATGCGGCCCTGAAAGAGTGCGCCGGCTACGCCGAACAGTACGGGGTGCAGCTGGTGTTGGAGGCGATCAACCGCTACGAACAGGATTACCTGAACACTCTACAGGATGCAGCCCGCCTGATCGACGCCATCGGCGCAGCCAACATCAAGGTGCACGCCGACACCTTTCACATGAACATCGAAGAGGCCTCCATCACCGACTCGCTGTACCGTTACCGTGACTACCTCGGCCACCTCCACTTCGCCGACAACAACCGCATGTATCCCGGCGGTGGAGGCATCGATTTCAAACAGATATTCCGCACGCTGCGCTCGATCGACTACCGGGGCGGCGTCAGCATCGAGTGCCTGCCCAAACCCGACGGCAAGACCGCCGCCATCCGCGCCTACCAGTACCTCAGCACGGTTTTGGCCCAGGTAGAGTGATTACCAGTCGTGAACTGCGCCGCTCTCGTCGCGGTAGCCGGGTATAAACGCTTTTTTGTAGGGAAATGCGCGTGCTTTCGCTTCATCCACTCCTACGCCCAGACCGGGCCGGTTCTCAATGCTTACATACCCGTCCTCGCTGACGGTCCGCCACTCGAAGACCTCACTGAGGCGCGGATCGAAGCGCAGGGTCTCCTGAATACCGAAGTTCGCCACATGCAGGTCGAGATGTAACTGGGCCGCGTGGGCTAAAGGCGAAATGTCGCCGGGGCCGTGAAAGGCGGTCTGAACGCCGTAGGCGGCGGCAGTATAGGCAGCCTTGCGCAGCGGGGTGAT
>JAASTM010000468.1 GCA_021767325.1 Spirochaetales bacterium | reverse complement strand
TCGCCTTTCCCAATTAGTGAAAGTGTCAGTTGCAATCCGCCCGTGCCCCATCCACGGGCAATTGGCATCTCTCGGCTGGCGAAAGGGACCTGATAACCGGGGATTGAAATTGCCTTTAAGGTTGCTCTACGAATTACCCGTTTTGATCCTTCGTCGAAGAAGGCAAAATGGTGCTGCTTTTTCATTAGTTTCATTGTTCCGACTCCTGTTTTACCTTTCTTACACTGTCAAGCTTCGATTGAAATGTTACGTAATGCGGCAGTTTGAGGTGTGAGATAAAACCAGTTGCCTCGACTGAATCTATATGGAGCAGCACGAACTCCTCATCATGGGTTGGATATCGTATGTCTTTTGTTTCGAGGTTGTGGTCGAGCAGACTCATGGCAATACATTTCGTCTCATTTTGACCGAAGCAGATACCATACCCCAGTTCGAATTCTATCTCGTACCGACCCTCTCCGCGAGGTATACTCACCGGGATGAGGGTCTCGACCTCGCTCATTTGGATCTCTCCTACAAAATAGGCATCTTCAGGATCGAAGTCAGTGGAATGTACAACGGTGGGATCCGGAACACTGATCGGAAGCTTACCTACCCGCAATTCCCCTACCGTTGGATGGAGCGCTCCCCCTCCAAACCCTCTCAAGGATGCGTATCCGAATGCTGTCACGGCACCGGTCTGGCCTCGGGTCAAGACCTGTAGTCGTTCGGATCTGGTTGTCGGAAATGAAATTGAGGCGGTAGTTACGTCCTTCGGTTCCGAATCATCTTGCGGCATAGGTTTTATGAACCCCTGGTTCCGCAGATAATCCACTACTTTAGGGAAAGTTGTGCGAGAAAATTTGTGTCGAGTGTGGAGTTTGTTCTCTTCTTCCGACGCATTACCGAAGTATTCTTCGATCCACTTCACAATCTCCTCGGCATTTTCCTCGAGCAGCTCGAAATCGAGCAAACGATGTGTATAATCTGTCGAGGCACCAAGCACCTGTCCCCCGGGAATCTCCTTAAAAGCCGCCGAAATCCTTCGCTCTACGCGCATCTCATCCGTACTGATTTCATGGGTATAATGCAGCCGGGGGACGGTAGAGCGATACGCACGCAGAATAAACACAGCTTCTTCAGGACTGCCTTCCGCCTGCTTGATTGCTAAGGCGGCTAGCTCGGGAGAGTACAAACTCGCCTCTGACATCACTTGATGAATCAGTGCTGTCATTCCAGCCAAAATATCTTGCACCTCTATACTGCGACCGTGCTGAAGCCGGAGAAAACGTAACCTTTCTATCGAGGCGTGAATCGCCTCCTGTCCTCCGCGAACTGCTACATATGCCATCTCTTCACCTCAGTCGATCTTGGGAGCACCATCACATTGCATTCCGAATCAAAAAGAATTAGTTCGATTCCCAAGGGAAACTCCCGGCAGATCTGATTGCGGGTTTCTACCCACCACAATTGTGTATCCATCTGCTCTGCGGGGTAGCCGATGATTCTATTTGTTTGTATTCCCGGCCCGGATAAGCAGAGCCCGGAAACTCGTTGGCCTTCATTCGGAATAAATGGCAGCGGCAATTCTTGTACAGCCAGTACAATCGTAGCACCAGTGTGAGGGTCGGAATGTGTTCCGTGATAAGAATCGGATAATATGCTGGTCAACTGCTGACCATTTTTTTCGCATGTAGTGACTACAGAAGGAAAGAAAACAAAATCGGCCGCCTGATACGTGGAAAACCGCACGTAGGTAAGTTGTTGGATGAGGGATTTGTCAATCTCGTCGGTATTATGAAAATAAGCAGTGGTCTCGCCATCAAGCAGAATCATTGCCAAAAGAATAACCGTAGTTGAGAGCCCAGTTTCGAACTCGTGACTATAGTCTTTAGATGAACCATTACACAAGGAGCAAGTAGTTCCGGGAAAGGAGAACGCCGTGACCAGACTACGATAGGCTTGCTGAATATCATGGACCGCGTCAATCATCATACATAGTCCTCTTCCTGCATGGATGCAAACTCAACTCGAGTGTCCAGAATACGTTGTTCTTCAGCACTTTCCCTGCTCTGTATGAGACGCTCGGCATCCAGCAAACGCGGCTCCCACTCATCTGTCTCGGGTAATTGAGCGTTCCAGGCAGCATCGATAACCGCTAACTCTCTGGAAAGCTTTTCGTTGTTGCCCTGAACCAAACCCAAGCCTGGTGAGTTCTGTACTCTGGCCTTTGCTTCAGTTACCAACACTTCACCTAGATAGAACAGCGAGTTCCTCGCTTGCTCACGCAGCTTGACCATCACAAGCCCCTCTTTCGGTGCTTGTATCTCCGTCACGGGGTATACTGAACGAATTTCTTCGGCTAAAGCGGAGGATAAACCTGATGTATCTTTAACCAAAATGCGGGTACGTCGTTTGCGCTTCACATCTTATTCCTTTCAAACTCTTGTTCATTCATTACGTTTGAAAGACTAACTTGGCGCCATGTAATAAATTATGAGAAGTCAGTCAAAATAAAATTACAAAACAATTAAAATGCTCTTTTATATCCGGTATTTAAAGCGGTCACTGCGATACACAATTTTGTTATACTGAATCACGGGTATTTGCTGGCAGGTCGTTTCATACTCTAAAAGCAATAACGGGACTAAGGACGGGCAACCCATGACCTCCTGCTCCTGCAGAGTTGGCAAGGTTACATTCATGGTAGTGTTGGTCGAGCTGAAATTGCTGTAGCCATGTTCGGACAGGTAGGAATACATACTGATTATTGAACGGCCTTCCCGCCATATATCAGGAAACAACGCCACTCGTAAATAGGAGGTGTGAATTGCAATCGGTTCTTTATTCAGTAAGCGCATGAGCATAACGGAGAAAACCTCTTCGTTCCGATCCGCCTCGAGTGAACTCCAAATTTTAGAGTTGTAATCGACCGCCTTCACCTCTATATTATGGGTAACCAGTTCAGTACCCATAGCCTTCAACTTTTCTGTAAAACTCATATCACTGCGCAGATCGAGATGTACATGCTGCTTCGGTTCAAAAAGAAATCGCCCTTTTCCCCGAATGCTGCGAATATATCCGCGCTCCTCCAACTGGGCATAGGCTTTTCGCACCATCATTCTCGATACATTGAACCTCCTGCTCAACG
>JAASTM010000020.1 GCA_021767325.1 Spirochaetales bacterium | reverse complement strand
TCGACTATATCGGTCATGGCGCGGGGATTGATGAAGTTGTACATCCCTACGGCCACGGCGGTGGCGCCGGCCATCATCATTTCTATAGCTTCACGCCAGGTGCTTATCCCGCCCATGCCTATGATCGGCAGGGAGCTGGCGGCGTACACCGAGTATACGGCGTGCACAGCCAGGGGGTGGATGGCCGGACCGGACATGCCGCCGGTGAGATTGCCCAGGAAGGGGCGGCGCCGCTCAATGTCTATGACCATTCCTTTGTAGGAGTTGATGAGAGAGAGCGCGTCGGCCCCGGCGTTTTCGGCAACAGTCGCCATACGGCCGATGTCGCGCACGCTGGGTGAAAGCTTGGCCACGATGGGGAGTGCAACTGCACTTTTTACAGCGGTGACTACCGCGTGCAGTGCCGGTTCGTCCTGTGACCATTCAATCCCCTGCGAGAGGTTGGGGCAGGAGAGGTTCAGCTCGAGCAAGTCGGCTTGGCCGGTTGCTTCAATGCGGCGGGCTACCTCGCAGAACTCTCCGATGGTACCGCCGGCTATGCTGATTATTAGGGGGATGCCGAAGGACTTCAGTTGGGGCAGAATCTCCGCGATAAACGCATCGGTTCCTTTAGAGGGGATGCCGATGGCATTCAGCATTCCGCAGGGGGTTTCGATAATACGCGGCGGCGGGTTGCCGGGGCGTTCTTCCAGAAAAATGGTCTTGTTCACGAGAGCGCCGAGGCGGGCCGGGTTCATCAGTTTATTGTGGACGTGCCCGAACTCGAAAGTGCCGGAAGCCGGCATGACCGGGTTAGAGAGAGTTACACCGGCTATATGCACCTGCAAACGCGGGTCGTGCTCCGGCCCGGAAACTTTGTCCTGACCTTCACGTGGTGTCTTACTCAAGGCGTACCTCCCCGGCGGACAGAACCGGTCCTTCCTGACACACCAGCAAATAGCCGCGGCCGTCGGCCCGCGGAACCGCGCAGCCGTGGCAGTCACCCATGCCGCAGGCCATGTACTCTTCCATGAAAATGTAGCCGCGGCTGGCTGAGCTGCGGTCGAGCTCCTGTACATACCGTGCAAAACGGCGGGAGCCGCAGCTGAATACCGCTTCGATAGGTGAGCCTTTCCCGGCAGCTGTATCTAACTCTACTGCCAGCAGGTCGCGGGCATCGCCGTGGTATCCCTGCGAGCCGTCGTCAGTGGCGATGTGCAGCCGGGTATCCGCCTGTGCGAGGTAATTGCTACAGACCAGACGGTCGGCGGTGGAGGCCGAGAGAAAGGCATCGACCACGATTCCGCGGGCCCGGGCCCATTCCGCCAGATAGACAACCGCTGCCGCTCCGACTCCACGGGCCAGTAAGGCTATGCGGCGAGCCTCCAGATCTACGATACCCCGTCCAAGCGGTCCTGTCACCAAGACTTCGGAGCCCGGCTGCAGTTTCGAAAGCAGCTGTGTCCCCTTGCCGCTCACCTTGAACACGATCCGGAAACTGCCGGCCTGCGGGTTGACCTTTACTACATCAAATGGTCGCAGGAGCAGCGGGTTTCCATCGGGCCAGCTGCGGATCATCACGAACTGACCCGGCAATGCTTCCTTGGCGATTTCAGGTCCGTGGATGAGTAGATCTACATACTCTTCGTGGCTTTGAATTATCTCCAAAACTGGCGAAACGCTGCTGTAGGGCTGTGGTATCGGCGATTTTCTCATAATTCCTAAATAAAAAGGGCCGCTCGGCTGAGCGTCTACGGGATTGCCCATAAATGCCCAGCTGAGAGCGGCCTGTGCCTTATACGTAGAGTGCTCAGCGTTCGGACCAGGTCGGCATCGGGTAGATTACCTCGTTGACCGGCGGCCAGACAACCTTGTATTTCTGATTCTGAATTTGTACAACCGGGTGCTCGGAACTCACGTTCTGTCCTTTCTCATTGAACTTGATTCCGGGCCAGACAGCCAGGGTTACATCCAGGTCACGCATTGCTTCCCGAACAGCGGCTGTTTCAAGCGTGCCCGCTTCCTTGATCGCCAACTGCAATACAACTCCGGCGGCCGAACCGCTGGCGGCGTGATATCCGGGGTCTATGTCGTACTCTTCCCGGAACATTTCGGTGTATTCGGCGGTCGAACCGAAGACCGGGCCTTCGTCCTTACCGGTCGGCAGCCACCATTCGCCTTCGACTACATAGTTGGCATCCTCTCCGAGCGAAGAGATGAACTCCGGCAGCATGATGCCGACCGAGAAAGCCATCATCGGTACATTCAATCCGATTTCACGGGCCTGGCGTACGACCATGAGCGCGTCTTTGGTATACCCGCTGGTGAGGAAGATGTCGGGATCACGGTCTTTTACCAGGCTCAACAGTGAGCTTACATCATTGGTATCGGCCGGATATTTCTCGTTCAGTACTATATCCATACCCAGTTCATTGGCCTTGTCTACCGCCCCTTCGGCACAACTCAGCGGGAAGAGGTCGTTGGCGGCGATGATAGCCACCTTTGTCGGTTTCGGGCTGAGGGTCTCGGCCATTTCGAAGATCGGCTGGGTCAGGGCCGGAGCCGGCGGGAGAATGGAGAACACATTTTTATATCCACGCTCGTAGACTTTCGTAGCGTTGGCTTCGGGAGCCACTGTGATCACACCGTACTTCTCTCCGATTGCAGTAGTTGCAAAGGTGATTGCGCTGGAAAACGGTCCAAATAGGAAATCAACTTTGTCCTCGGTTATCAACTTTTCAGTTAATTTCGTACCTGTACCGGCGTCGCTCTTGTCGTCGTAGTAAATCACTTCAACAGCGTATTTCTCGCCGCCTACATCGATGCCTCCCTGTTCGTTGACGAACTTCTCCCACAGCTCTACGCCGCGTTTTACATTGGTACCTTCCGGGGCCATCTTCCCGGTAAGGGAGACGGCACATCCGATTTTCACTACTTTCTCATCGGAAGCCTCTTCTTGCTGTCCTCCGGCAAAAGAGATCACCGAAACCGCGCACATGAGTGCCAGGACCAATAGAAAAGTTATAACTCTTTTCACATCCATTCCTCCTTAATTATGTGGGGTTATACCTAATTTGATGTTAATCCCATATATATCAGCCGTCAAGCAAAGAGTTGTGTTTTTGTAGTTGTGCCGCGATAATACTTACAATTCCATAATGTGGAATTGTGGTTTGAGGAAGCCGGTTTTTATTGACAAGCCGGGGGGATACTTTATAATTAAACGATCAAAAAGTTGCATACATACTGAGCGGACGGAGGCGGCGGATGCTGTTTGAGATTGCCCTGAACGGTCTTCTTCTAGGGGGCTTATACACGCTGATGGGAACCGGGTTCTCCCTACAGTGGGGTATAAGCGGAATTATCAATCTTTCGTACGGTGGAATGATGGTGCTGGGTGGCTATGTAGCGTTTTTCCTGCACCGTCTTATAAATCTGCAGCCTATTGTGAGCATAATCCCGGCCGGAATCGTGCTGTTTTTTCTGGGACTTCTGATTTACAACTTCCTGCTCAAACCAACTATTAGACGGGGCAGTTTTATTGTCACTGTTATCATGACCTTTGCCGTCGAACTGGTATTAGAAAACTTCATGCTGGTCGTATGGGCTTCCGACTACCGTATTATTACCAGTCCATATTCGAGTATCGGTTTTGAAACCCTGGGTACTCACCTGCCGTTGATAAAGCTCCTGATCTTCGGTATCAGTATTGCTGCGGTAGTGCTGGTGTACTTGTTCATGAATAAGACCAAACCGGGCAAATCGATCCAGGCTTCGGCCCTGAATCCGGACGGCGCCAAGTATATTGGAATCAATGTCGAAAAGATGTACATGTACAATTTTGCCCTCGGATGTGCCATAGCCGCTGTAGCCGGTGCACTGGCATCGAACATCAACGCCTTTTCGGTCGTCCTGGCCGGCGGACTGCTCGGTAAGGTTTTCGTGATTACCGTTCTGGGAGGTCTCGGCAATATCTGGGGCGCTGCCCTTGGCGGCATAACCCTGGGACTGGTCGAATCGATCGGTACTCTGACGGTCGGACCGGAGTACAATGAGGCACTTGGTCTGATAGTAATGGTAGTCGTGCTGGTATTCCGTCCGCGCGGCTTGATCGGCAAGAAATTCTGGGATGTCTAGCGCAGCGGCTGTGAAAGGAGCTTTTAGCATGAATATGAGGAAAAGCACTATTTCGATATTGTTGATTTTGGCCGTGCTGGTGGCGATGCCATGGATAGTCTCCGGATATTGGATCCGCCTGCTGACGACTGTATTCATGTTTGCCGTAATCGCCAAATCAATCGACCTGATGATGGGGTATCTCGGCTATGTGCCATTCGGCCATGTGGTCTTTTTCGGTTTGGGTGCCTATTCGGCGGGTATTGGCATGTCCAACGGGTTTCCGTTTATCCTGGCTATCCTGCTGGGAATCCTGGTCAGTTCCGCAGTCTGTATCCTTTTCGGAACACCGGTACTGCGGCTGCGGGGCCACTACTTTGCAGTAGCCACAATCGGACTTAACGGTGCGCTGATGGCTATTGCGCTCAATGCGACCGGCCTGACCGGCGGGGCTATGGGAATCATCTTCCCGGTAATCCCGCTTCCACCGCATCTTATAAACAAGGTGTTCTATTTTGCGATGTTCGCGCTGATGCTGACCGCAATCGGCATCAATATACTCATTCTGCGCTCGCGGATGGGGTTTGCCATTCGCAGCATCAAGTCGAACGAGGATGCCGCCCGCTCCCTGGGCATCAACACTACGTTTTACAAAACTGCTACTTGGGTCATCAGTGCATCGCTGACCAGCATTGCTGGAGCGGTGTACGGGTACTGGATGTCCTATATCAGCACGGTCGACGTGTTCAATGTAATGATCAGCGTGACCTCGATTCTTATGGTACTGTTGGGTGGTATCGGGACGATACTCGGACCGATCCTCGGTGCATTTATCTTTCAGGTTCTGTCGGAGGTTATCTGGAGCCGGTTCCTGGAGCTGCATTCTGGAATTTTGGGGGTAATCACCATCCTGGTTATCCTGTTCCTGCCGCGAGGCGTGTTGACCGGTGTCAAGGAGCTGCTGCAGGATAGCCGGCTGCGCAGAAAGGTGGTGAAATCAAATGAGTAGTACGAATTTGCTCGAAGTTGAGGATATGAGCGTTCACTTTGGAGCGCTGAAAGCAGTTGATAACGTCAATTTCACTATTCGTCCGGGTGAGCTGATCGGTTTCATCGGACCGAATGGGGCCGGAAAAACCACCACCATCAACCTTCTAACCGGAGTGTACCGAAAATCATCTGGAAAGGTGACTTTTCAGGAGAGAGACATCACAAAAATCACTCCCAATCGTGTGGCCCGGTTGGGGATTGCCCGCACTTTTCAGATTACCAAGCCGCTGATCGGTATGTCGGTGGAGGAAAACGTAATGGCCGGGGCACTCTTCGGCACCGCCGGAAGGAATATCAATGTAAAGCAGGCCCACGAAAAGGCGGTTGAAAGCCTCGAGTTGACCGGCATGATGGACAAGCGGGAGTTTCCCGTTAGCAAATTGACTGTCCCCGACCGTAAGC
This sequence comes from Spirochaetales bacterium, assembly GCA_021767325.1. The sequence goes on along the minus strand of JAASTM010000020.1, from coordinate 7,131 downwards.
GCCTAGAGCTGGCCCGCTCACTGGCCACTGATCCGGTGCTGTTGCTTCTCGACGAGGTCATGGCCGGCCTGCGTCCGCGGGAAATCGACGAGGCGTTGGAATTGATTAAAACCATCAACGAGAAGATGAACATTACCATACTCTTTATCGAACATGTGATGCGGGCGGTTATGAGTATCTCTCAGCGCATTATTGTGCTGAATACCGGCCGTAAAATCGCCGAAGGCAATCCGGAAGAGATTTCTAACAACCCCCAGGTTATCGAGGCCTACCTGGGCCGTAAATACATGGAAAGGAGAGGCGGCGATGGCTGAAAATCAAAATGATGCAATTTTGAAAATAGAACACCTAAATGCCGGCTACGGAAATCTGCAAGTGTTGTGGGATATCAATATCGAAATCATGCCGCGCGAGTCGGTCTGCATTATCGGCAGTAACGGGGTTGGCAAGAGTACCCTTATGAGCAATTTAATCGGGGCCATGTATCCCTGGGATGGAAAGGTAATCTATCGGGGTGAGGACATTACCCAGCTGGACAACGCTGCCCGGGTGGCTCGCAATATCGGGCTGGTTCCCGAGGGGCGGCAGCTCTTCTTCGCCCTGAATGTTGAAGATAACCTGATGCTGGGGGCCCACATGCGCACCAACAAGCAGCGCGTGAAAGAGGACCTAGATTTTGTCTATGAGATTTTTCCGGCGCTGCAGAAGTACCGCAAGCGGCTGGCAGGTACGCTCTCCGGCGGAGAGCAGCAGATGTGTGCGGTAGGCCGGGCGTTGATGGCCGATCCGGCGCTGCTGTTGATCGACGAGTTGTCCCTGGGCCTTGCCCCGGTGATAGTCGACAAACTGGTAGAGCTCCTGCTGAAAATCAAGGCCGAGCGGGAGTTGAGCGTACTCCTGGTAGAGCAGGATGTGGAGACAGCCCTTGAAATAACCGACCGGGGCTACGTAATCGAAACCGGAAAGGTGGCTCTGGAGGGGAGCGCTGGAGAACTGGCCAATAACGACCACGTGAAAAAAGCCTATCTGGGAATCTGAAAACACAACTGAGTGAGGCCAATATATGAAACACACTGAGAAAAACTCAACGCTGCGCGTGTTGAACGCGCACACCTCGGTACGCCATTTCGAGGCGGGGGCGGATGTACCAATTGTTGACGAGGAGCGTATTGTTACCGCCGCCCAGCGGGCCTCCAGCTCCTGCAATCTGCAGGCCTATTCGTTCGTTTCGGTCAGGGATGCCGGGCGGCGTGGGGCCATTTCGCAGGCCGCAGGTGGTGTGAAGGTTGCGGAGAATGCTCCGCTGCTGCTGATGGTCTGCGTCGATCTGTACCGGCTCGATTTTGCGGCCGAACAGGCGGGGCTAGAGTTCTACCAGGACCGCTTTTTAGATACCTATACGGTGGGGGTAGTAGATGCGGCTTTGGCCGCCCAGAACGCCGCAGTGGCGGCCGAATCCATCGGATATGGTATCTGCTACCTGGGCTGTCTGCGCAGCGGCATGGAGCAGATAATAGAGCTGCTGCAACTTCCGCACAAGGTCTTCCCGCTCTTTGCTCTGGCAATCGGAGTGCCCGCGAAAAAGAATCCCCTCAAGCCGCGCCTCCCGATCGAAGGAGTGTGGTTCCGCGAAGAATATGATGCGTCCGCTGCCGAAAAGGCGGTGCTGCACTACGATCGGACCATGGCTGCCAGCGGAGTGTACGACCGTCGCCACTTTCCTTTGGAGGGTCGGGCCCGCCGCTCAGCGGACGATACCGGTACGCAGCCGGGTGCACGTAGCGAAGCTGCCGGAGGCTCCTACGGATGGATCGAACATTCTGCCCGCCGGATCAGTTCTACATTGGACAAGGATGTACGGCCTTTTCTGCGGGGCATTCTCGAGAAGGCCGGTTTCGGATTCAAATGATGACTATGCCGGGAGCACCGCAGTTCCGGAACCGCGCATATCGCGAACGACCGCAGCCCGGAGTGAAAGTTGTAAGGGCACTGGTACTGATATCGGTGTTTCTGTTTTGGTTTTCGCATTACGTGTACCTGCCGACCCTGCCCCAGTATGTCTTGCTGAAGACCGGTACCCTCACGCAGGTTGGTATTGTGCTGGCGATGTATGGATTGTGGCAGGCGGTGGTAAGGCTGCCGATCGGAATTGTTACCGATAGGATCGGACACCGCAAGACCTTCATTTTAACGGGCATTGTGCTGGCTGGAACCGGAGCCTTGGTTTTGGGGTTCACCGGTGCATTCGCCGGGCTGACCCTCGGCCGCTCACTTGTAGGCTTGTCGATGGGCGCCTGGGTGCTACAGGTCGTCTTTTTCGGCAGCCTGTTCAAAGATGAAGAGATGATTAAGGCCGGGTCTATCCTCACTCTGGCCAGTTCGCTGGCAAAGATGGCCGGGACTTTTTCAACCGGATACCTGAACAGCATTGGAGGCTACCTGACCGCATTCCTGGTCTCGGCTGCCGCCGCCGCGCTCTCTTTGTTGGTGCTGCTGGCGGTGCCGGAATCTTCGTCCCACCTCGCTTCCGAGCAGCCGCCCTTCCACTTCGGTTCTGTGCTGCGGGACCGGAAAGTGCTGCTTGTATCGCTGCTGGCGGGAGTCAATCAGTTTCTCAACTTCGGCATCGTGTTCGGCTTTTTCCCGCTGCTGGCTCAGGAGCTGGGTGCAAGCGATGTGTTCAAAAGTTATTTGTTAACAGTGAATCTGCTGTGTTTAATAGGAGGTAATCTTTTAGTCACATCGATTGGTAAACGTGAGAACTCCGTACGCTTGCTTGGCTTGAGTTACCTCTTTTTCGGCGCCGGAATAATTCTAACGCCGTATGCCGGCGGGGTGGCGCTCCTGTTTCTGTTCCAGGCACTATTGGGCTTTGCCCACGGCATCGGTTATCCGGTGCTGATCGGTGTCTGCATAGAGGATATCCCGGAAAATGGGCGCGCAACCGCGATGGGCTTTCATCAGAGCGTGTATGCTGTCGGCATGTTTTTGGGACCCTGGTTGTGCGGTATGCTGGCCGACCGCTACGGATTGGAATCTACGTTTGTTGCAGTCGGATCTGCGGCGCTGGTACTCAGCTTCGGCCTACTTCTGCTTTTGAGAAGAGCCGGCCGGAGAAAGCGATTATAGGAGGAAGCATATGAAGGATGTAAGGATAAAGCCGAACGGCAGAGTGGCTCTCATCGCCCACTGTTTACTGAACCAGAACTCAAAACCGTATATGCGGGCCCGTTTTCCCGGAGCGGTGTGGGACATACTGGAGGTGCTTAGGGTCCATGACTTTGCACTTTTCCAGTTGCCCTGTCCGGAGGTTGCGTTTACTGGCTTGAACCGTTTTTCCGCGGTGATTGATCAGTACGACACGCCGAAATATCGACAGCACTGTAGTGAATTAGCGCGTATGGTGGTAGACCAGCTGCAGCAGTATCCCTCCTACGAGTACAAACTGCTGTTGGTCGGGCTGGACGGCAGCCCCTCATGCGGGGTGGATTTGACCGGAACGTCGAAGGAGTGGCGCGGACATCCGACCAATATCGAGACCGAGGGCTATCCGGTGCAACCGGGACGCGGCGTATTGGTGCAGGAGCTGCAAGCGCAGTTTGAAGCACGGGGCATGCAGTTTCCACCCGCCTTCGGAGTGGGGCTGGATGTACACGGGGTTGAGCTGGATAAAGTCTCCGCGGCCTTCGAGGACCAGCTGCAGGCAGCACTGAAAGACTTTTAAGCTGCATACCACCCCGCTCTCCGGTTCAGTGGTGGCGCGGGGCAGGTCCGGTCCGCGGCCCGGCATTTCTATGGAAGTGAATCCTCATCCATAAAATTATGATTGTCCTTTTCTGGCCTGTCCTGCATAATTGCAGCTACGGAATAAATGCCCCGCCGGCGACCTGTATCAGGGGGCGGCCCGGGCAGCACACAAGGAGAGACGCGAGTGAAAATTCTGGTAACTGGAGCCGACGGCATGCTGGGCAGTCATGTGGTGCGCGAGCTGCTGGGACGCGGCGCGGAAGTTCGGGCACTGGTGCAGCCGGGGCGGCAGACCGGTACTCTGGACGGGCTTCAGGTAGAGCGGGTCCAGGGCGATCTGCTGCAGCCGGAGCAGGTGAGGTCGGCCCTTAAGGGGTGTGAGGCGGTCATCCACACCGCAGCCAATACGCAGATATGGCCGTCCCGGGACCGGAAAATCTGGGCGGTGAACTACGATGCGGTAAAGATTCTGGCCGAGGCGGTGCTGCAGTTGGGCGTACGAACGTTCGTGCACGTGGGCACAGCCACCAGCTTTAGTCCGGGACCCAAGCAGCAGCCGGGAACCGAAGAGGGGCCGTACACCGACGGAAAATACGGGCTCGACTACCAGGACTCCAAGTACGCGGCCCAGCAGATGCTGCTGAAAATGCACCGTGAGAAGGGGCTGCCGGTAAAAATCCTCAATCCCTCCTTCATGTTCGGCGCCTACGACAGCAAGCCGGGGGCCGGGCAGATGATTCTGTCGGTGTATGCCGGTAAGACGCCGGGCTACACCTCCGGCGGCAAGAGTTATGTGGCGGCCCGCGACGTGGCCGCGGCCGCGGCGAATGCGCTGGAGCGCGGCGGGTACGGGCAGTGCTACATTACCGCCGGCGAGAACCTCGATTACGGCCAGGCCTTCCGGCTGATTGCCGATACCCTAGGGGTCAAGGCGCCCGGTTTGAAGATTCCGAACTTCCTGGTGGATGCGATGGGCCTGGTTGGATCCGTGTGGGGTCGCCTCAGCGGCCGGCCGCCCTTTCTCAGTTATCCGATGGCCCGGGTTTCCCACGCCGAGTGCTATTACAGCAACCGCAAAGCCGTGCAGGAGCTGGGAATGCCGCAGACCGATCTGCCGGCGGCGATCCTGGAGTGTTTCAACTGGCTGAAGGAGAACGGTTATGTCGAAACAAAATGATCAATCTGGGCCGCTCGGGGAAGCCGGCCAGTCAGGCCGACAATCCGGCTCCAGATCCGGCCCCCGGTCTGCCCCTGACCCCCAGCCCGACCGCCACCCCGGCTCCCTCCGCGGCCGTACGGTTCTGATTACCGGCGGCGGCAAGGGCATCGGCCGCGAAACCGCCCGCCTGTTCGCACAGTCCGGCTGCAACCTGGTCATCAGCGGCCGCGACCGAGCCGCCCTGGATGCCGCCGCCCACACTCTTCGTACCGGTGCCGCCGGGATAGCTCCCGCCCCCGAAGGCCCGGCCGTACTGCCGGTGCAGGCCGACGTCACAAATAGCGAGGATTGCCGGCACCTGGTCGAGGCGGCGGTGGAGCGCTTCGGCCGGCTGGACGTGCTCATCAACAATGCCGGCATGTCGATGCGCGGCAACTTCGCCGACACCAGCCTGGAGCTCTTCGACAAGGTCATCGACATCAATTTCACCGGGGCGGTGCACATGACAAAATACGCACTGCCGTTTCTGCGGGCTGCCGGCGGATCGGTGGTTTTCGTCTCCAGCCTCTCGGGCATGAAGGGGCTTCCGGGGATCGCCCCCTACGGGGCCGCCAAAATGGCCCTGACCGGATTCGCCGAATCGCTGTACAGCGAGCTGTACCGGGAAATCCATGTAGGGGTGGTGTACGTCTCCTTCACCGAAAACGACCCCGGCAAACAGATGTACGCCGCCGACGGCAGCACCATACCCCTGAAACGCGACCGCAACAGCTCTACCCAGCTGGATGTGGCCCGCACCATCCGCCGGATGGTAAAGCGGCGGCAGCGGCGCGTAGTGATGACACCGCTCGGCAAGACAGCGAGCCTGCTATTTGCCCTGTTCCCGCGGGCCACCGAGTTCCTGATCTCACGGCTGGCCGCACGCTCAGCACTGTACGGGAGGAAAGAATAATGCAACTGCCGATCTTTTTAACTGTGTTTACCCTGGGATATCTGATCTATCTGTTTTCCGATCGCACAAAGCCGCTGCGAAAACTGGCCCTGCGCCTGGGCGACAAAAAGGAGAGCTGGCAGGGCACCGCCGCCGATGCCGGCCGCGAATGGCTGGTGTACCTGCAAAAGACGCTGGGATTTGTGCTGCTGGGAGTGATTCCCTTTCTGCTGCTGGCGGTGGCCGAAAGCGGATCCATCGCCTATGCGGACGAACAGGCGGCCCAGACAGTCCCGACCGCCTCCGCCGCCGCAACAGCGATCATCCAAAATCTGCCCGCCGGCCTGGCCAGCGCCGCCGAAAACTCCGGTCTCACTCTGCCGGGCGGCTCGGGCGTACTCCTCTGGACGCTTCTGCCGGTCGGTGTCGTGCTGGCCGTCACCCTCGTACGCTCGGGCAAAGGCATCCCCCTCGACTTCTATCCGCAGGTCCGCCGCATCGAGTGGACCCGCCGCCGCGTCCTCCTCAACGCCCTCTTCTGGACCCTTTACCTGATCGGCTACGAATACGTCTTCCGCGGCTACCTCCTCTTCCCCCTGGTGCCCGAACTCGGCATCGACGGCGCCATCGCCCTCAACGCCAGCCTCTACGCCCTGGCCCACATCTACAAAGGCCCCGGCGAAGCCTTCGGCGCCTTCTTCCTCGGCATCATCTTCTGCCTGATCGCCCTGGCCACCGGCTCATTCCTGATCCCCCTGGTCATGCACATCATCATGGCCCTCGGCAACGACATGACCGCGGTGAATTTGAGTCATGAAATGCGCTTCGTCAGGTCCCCGGCCCGGGAATAATTATAAAATGATGCACTGAGTCTGTTTTTCTCCGCGCCCAAGGATCTGCGAGCCGGATTTAGTCGAGTTGGCCATCGCCGCAGTACAAAGGCCGGCGGCCGGCCGCTTACTCCGGCACCAGCACACAGACAGGGCCGGCTGTCAACTTATCCCAGTCGCTGACCATCGGGGCCAGGCGCAGACTGCGGTAGTACTCGAACTGGTCGGCGTAGTGCGGCGCCAGCGGCCAGCCGGAGATGCCCGTGTCGATTATCCACCAGCTATGGTCCAGATCATTAAAATCCATCACCACCCGCAGCACCGGCCCGTACTTGTCGGCAAAGGGGGTGGCCGAGTCGCTGAGATCGTAACACGATTTCCACACAGACGTCCCAGCTCCGGGGGCCGGCCAGCTGCGCAGGTTGAACACCTTCAGCCGGCTGCCCAGCGGATGCTGCATGGTC
>JAASTM010000467.1 GCA_021767325.1 Spirochaetales bacterium | reverse complement strand
ATCCCGAGTTCCGCATTACCGAAATAATCCGCGAGCAGGCGGTGAACCGGGTACGCGAGGAGCTGCCGCACGCCCTGTATGTTGAAATCGCCGACATCGAGATGCAGGAGGAACGCCATTTGTTGTGGGCGCGGGCGGTCATTTACGTCGAGCGGGAGTCACAAAAAGGGATTATTGTCGGTAAACAGGGCAGCATGATCAAAAAGATCAGGGTGGCCGCAGAACGGGAACTTGCCGAGCTGTTTCCCTACGCAATCAAACTCGATCTGCGGGTAAAAGTCGATCCCAAATGGCGCAGCCGGGACGGCCTGCTGGAAAAGCTGATTCACTGATTCCGGGCTACTCGTAGCGCCCGAGAATCTCCAGGACTTTCTGTTTACCCACGGTCATGATAAAGCCGGCCAGCCGCGGACCCTTCTCTTTGCCGATCAGCACTCGGTATACCAGGGCGAACAGCTCTTTCGGTTCGATTTCCTCCGCCCGGGCGATGTCGTAAATCGCGGTTCCAAAACTCTTCTCATCGTGTTCGTCCAGCTTCTCTACCTCGGTCTTGAGGGCCTGCAGCAACCGCTGCTGTTTTTCATCCGTTTCAACGCGCGGATCTTCGGCGGTCTGCAGACGGAAACGGAAATCCTCCGGGCTGAAGCGGGTAATCCAGTTCCAGGCGCACTGGGCCCGCACCATCATACGGCGCTGCTGTTCGGCATCCAGGTCGAACTGCGCCAGAACGCTGTCCACGTCGCCGCCGTTGATCTGCAGCAGGTTGCAGAGGTGCCGGAAGGGCACCTGCACCGGCATCTTGGACGGTACGTCGTGCACCTGTGAAAGCTCGTAGATACGGCTCTCTTTCTGCCGCTTCTTCTCGCCTACTTCCTGCTCACCGAAGTAGATCCGCTCACACTTATCGTAGTCCTCATATATCTTGAGCACATCCAGGTCGAATGAAATGGCGAACTCGCTGTTCGGCCGGGTGCCGGCAAACAGATAGCGGATCACCTCCGGCTGGTAGATCTCAAGGACCTCCGGCAGACCGACCACCTCGCCGGTCGAAGAGGAGATCTTGCCGCCACGGCCCTTGATGCGGATAAAGTCGTACTGAAAAGTAACCGGCGCCTCGCCGCCGTACACATCCTTTACTATCTTGCGGCCGGTATCGAAAGAACCGCCTTCGGAGTGATGGTCCTTGCCGGCCGGTTCGAAGTCGACCCCCTCGTGCTTCCAGCGCATCGGCCAGTCCACCCGCCAGGGCAGTTTGACCGCACTGGTTTCGCGCAGATCGAGGGTCTCCTCTTTACCGGTGTCCTCACAGCGGTAGGTCACACCCCACTCGCCGTCCCAGCCGAGCACCGTGGTGTTGTCGCGGTCGGTAAAGGTGCTGAACACGGAAACCGGCCACCAGTCCTCCGGCAGCGGCTGGGTGCGGTGCTCATTGAGGATGGCCCGGATGGTATCCCGCTGCTCCAAGGCCGTGCGAATGCCCTCGGCATAGAAAGAGCTGCGGTAGCGCTGGGCCTGGTAGATGTATTCGGGCTCAACCCCCACCTCCGGCAGCAGTTTCTCCAGTGCTTTTTCATTCGCTTCGGCGTAACTGGAATAGCCGCTCTCGGTATCCGGCACGATAGTGATAGGTTTGCGGAGATACTCGGTCAACAGCTCCTGATTCGGCATGTTTTTGGGAACCTTTCTGAATACGTCGTAATCGTCCCATGAGTAAATAAAACGTACATTCTTGCCCTGATCGCGCAGGGCCCGTACGGTGAGTTCTACTGATATAATCTCGCGAAAATTACCGATATGCACGGTGCCGGAAGGGGTAATCCCGGACGCGCAGACATAGGTATCTTTTTCGCCCTTCTGGCGAACTATTTTTTCGGCAGTAGTATCTGCCCAATGATATGTATTTCCCTTCATAGCCGCACATTATACCTATAATGCGGCGCTTGTTCAATGGAAGCATTATAGTTAGAATAAAAACAGGCCGAAATAACAGCTATGGGGGAAGTGTGAAAAAACTGATTCTTTTTGTTCAGATTCTGCTGCTGTTCGCAGCTGCTGCAGTCTCTGCCGCCGAAACCGGTTATGCATCCTGGTACGGAGGAAAGTTCCAGGGCCGGCAAACCGCGAGCGGAGAAATATTCGACACCAACCAGCTCACTGCAGCCCATAAAACCCTGCCCTTCGGAACGATTGTGAAGGTAACCAATCTCGACACCGGGAAAAGCGTGCGGGTGCGGATAAATGACCGCGGCCCCTTTGTAGAAGGGCGAATTATCGATTTATCGAGGAAAGCCGCTACCGAAATCGGCATGATGGCAACCGGCATTGCACCGGTCGAGGTTGAGATTCTCAAGAGCGCCGAACAGGCGGCGGCCGAGGGTGGTCCGGATAGCCGTCCCGGGGTATCACACTATTCGATCCAGATTGCATCCTTCGCCGCCCGGGAGAACGCAGACCGGCTGCATTCCCGGCTGGAAGAACGGGGACTGGCCCCCACGTTCGAAAATTCGGGCAGCGGACACATTCGGGTAGTACTGCCGGAGATCAATGAATCCGAACTCGACCCTCTGCTGACAAAACTGGCAACCATGGGATTCAATTCGGTGCTGGTCCGGCGTCACTTTGCAGCGAATTAAATACCGCTTGCTAAGCCTACCGAGCTGTCGTATTATTCTTAACCATGGAACTTCTTTCATCACTTAAAGAGATACAAAAAGCTCAACAAAACCGTATTGATGGCAAAAATGCAGTCTTCTATGCGCTGCTGTTTCTTCTCAAAAAGCGCACCCGCTCGGTCGGACTGTCTTTTTTATATACAATCTGGTCCCATTTTTTTGCCCCGCAGTTGATGACGCAGTACAATCTCCGCAAGCGTCCGGTGGCCTGGGTAGATCATCCGCTGGACAAAAAGATTCCCTTCAAGCCGCACCATGTATCTATCTATTTGAGTTTTACCAGTTTGTGGATCAAATCAATCGCCTTTGTGTACCGGGAATTCGGCAAGCAGGCGCTGCCGGATATCATCAGATTCGTCAACACCCTTACATCTCTGTACCTCGAGAGTGCGAAAGTATATCTCCAGATTCAATCAACTACCAACCGGCCCCGCTACATCGGGGGGTTCTATTTCAAAGTCATCCATCT
>JAASTM010000466.1 GCA_021767325.1 Spirochaetales bacterium | reverse complement strand
GATCGCGGCCAATCCGCGCGGCGGGGTTGATACTGCCCGGGACATCCTTAAAGCATCGCTGGGTCAAGAGAAGGCCGAAGAAATACTCAAGAGAGTCCATCCGTACAGCGGTGACCGACCGTTTTCATTTTTGAATGATATGGATTATCAGCAGATAATGCTCCTGCTGCGCAAGGAGCCGGTGCATGTAATGAGTATTGTACTGTCGTATCTGCTGCCGCAGAAGGCCTCCGAAGTGCTCGAATCGCTGCCCCCTGAACTTCAGCAGCAGACCGTGAAACGAATGGCCCGTATGGGCGAGGTTTCGCCGGAGGTTCTCTCCTCGGTGGAGGAGAGTCTAAGGGAGCGCATCCGGAAACAGGGCAAGGTCATCAGCGAAGAGATTGACGGACAGTCGGTTTTGGCGGATATCTTAAAGCATATGACCATGCAGGATGAAAATCGCATTCTGGACAATCTGCATGGAGAGAATAGCAATCTGGCCGATGAAATCCGGCAGAGGCTCTTCTCCATCGAGAGTGTCCTGGAAATACCGGATAAGCAGCTGCAGGAGCTGCTTCAGAAGTACCCCGACCGTGATATTGCCACCATGTTGAAAGGTAAGTCGGAGGAGCTGGAGGAGAAGGTTTTGCAGAACGTATCTCAACGGCGGAAAGAGTTTATCCGCAGCGAGCGCGAACATCTGGGGCCGATGCGCCGGTCGGAAGTAGAAAAGGTGACCAGAGATTTTATGACCTATGTCAGGAGTCTGGCCGAAGAGGGCGAAGTGACTCTGGAACGTGATGAACTGGTATAAGACGACTTATTGATACATGGAGGAATAAGAGTGTATTCAACCGGAATAGCATATTTGTTGTGGCTCATTTCAGGCTTTGGAGCTTTGGGTTTTCATAGATTTTATCTGGGTAAAATTGGTACGGGGCTGCTGTATGTAGTCACAGGCGGGCTGTTTGGAATCGGCTGTGTCTATGACCTGATTACCCTTCCGCTGCAGGTACGCGAGGCAAATCTGAGAGTGGGGTGGCGTAACGCACTCTACGGGCCTCAACAGCAGCAGCCGATGCGGCATGTCGGCGGGATGTCGGCCTCCGGGAGCGAAAACGGATCTAACCGCAGCCGGAAAGAGCCTCTGGAGCAGGTAATCCTGAAAACAGCAAAGCGTCAGAATGGGGTTGCAACTCCATCCGAGGTAGCCCTCGAGAGCGGACGCAGCCTGGACGAGGTAAAAGCTGCGCTCGAGAAGCTGGTGGAAAAGAACTATGCCGAACTGCGGGTGAGCAAGAAAAACGGCGGGTTGGTATACTTCTTCTCCGAGTTCTCCGGCGACGGGTCACACCCCGATCTGGAGGACTTCTAAGCCCGGCTCGCAGGGCCGGTAGCCGGCGTATTGACATTTCGGCGCCCCATGCCTACTATTCTAACCTATGACAGCACACGAACTTAGACGCAAGTATATTGAATTTTTCAAAGAACACGACCATGCCCAGATCTCTGGTAAATCGCTGGTTCCGGAGAACGATCCAACCGTACTTTTTACCACAGCCGGCATGCATCCCCTGGTCCCTTATCTGCTGGGCCAGGATCATCCGGCGGGCAGCCGTTTGGTAAATTATCAAAAATGCATCCGAACCGGAGATATAGAATCGGTCGGAGACTCCAGTCATCTCACCTTCTTCGAGATGCTGGGAAACTGGTCCTTGGGAGACTATTTCAAGGAAGGGGCCATCAGGATGAGCTATGAGTTTCTCACTTCCGAGAAATGGCTCGGTATACCGCCTGAGAAGATCTCGATCACGGTATTCGAGGGTGATGAGAATGTACCCCGGGACGATGAGTCGGCGGAGGTATGGATGTCGATGGGGATTCCTGAAGAGCGGATCTACTACCTCTCCCGCGAGGACAACTGGTGGGGACCAGCCGGACAGACCGGTCCCTGCGGACCCGACTCGGAGATGTTCATCGATACAGGCAAGGATGCCTGCGGTCCGGACTGCAAACCCGGCTGCTCCTGCGGCAAGTATTTCGAGGTATGGAACGATGTGTTCATGCAGTACAACAAGCAGGCCGACGGCAGCTTTGCTCCGCTCGATCGCAAATGTGTTGATACCGGTATGGGAATCGAGCGGACGGCGGCAATTCTGCAGGGCAAGGGCTCGGTGTATGAAACCGAGGTCTTTGTGCCCATCATCGAGGGCATAGAACGTATTACCGGCACAAAGTACAACCGGGACGAGTCTACCGACACTTCCATACGGATTATCGCCGATCATATTAAAACATCGGTTTTTATTTTGGGCGATGAACAGTCGATTACCCCTTCGAATCTGGGTCAGGGGTACATCCTGCGCCGTCTCATTCGCCGGGCAGTACGTCACGGCCGAAAGCTGGGTGTTGAAGAGCACTTCCTGGCTGAACTGGCCGAAATCGTACTCGGAATGTATAAAGAGCCGTATCCGATTCTGGACGAGCATCACGAGACCATTATTCATGAGCTCACCGCGGAAGAGGAGCGCTTTTTCGCTACTCTCAAGAAGGGCGAGCACGAGTTCGAAAAAATGTTGCCTGGATTGATGAAGAATCCTAAAAAGATTATTCCCGGACGGATAGCTTTTAAGTTATATGACACCTACGGGTTCCCGATCGAAATAACCGAGGAACTGGCAGCCGAACACGGGCTGACGGTCGACCGGGAAGGCTTTGATAAGGCTTTTCAGAAGCACCAGGAGCTTTCCAAGAAGGGAGCCGACAAAACCTTCAAAGGCGGGCTTGCCGACCAGTCGGAGAAAACTACCGCCCTGCACACCGCCACTCATCTGCTGCACAAAGCCCTGCGGCAGGTACTCGGTGACCACGTGCAGCAGAAGGGCAGCAATATCACCCCTGAACGGCTGCGCTTCGACTTCGTTCACCCCGATAAGATGACTCCCGAGGAGATCCAGCAGGTAGAGGATATCGTCAACGATGTGATTGCCCGCGATCTGCCGGTGAACATGGAATCGATGACCCTGGAGGAAGCCAAAGAAGCCGGTGCACTGGCCTTTTTCGACAGTAAATACGGCGAACAGGTTAAAGTGTATTCAGTCGGTGATTTCTCCAAGGAGGTGTGCGGAGGCCCGCATGTCGAGCGGACCTCACAGCTCGGACGTTTCAAG
>JAASTM010000465.1 GCA_021767325.1 Spirochaetales bacterium | reverse complement strand
GCTGCGGTAGTCGAAGTACTTGTCCGACTGAGCCAACAGATCTTCTGAGGCGTTGGATGCGTCACAGATAATCCATACATCTTTTCCGTGTTTTTTCAGTGTTGTAAGCAGTGGTCTGAAATCGGCATCTCCGGTAATCAGAATAAACCGCTGCAGGTGAGGGTAGAGGAATATCATTTCGGTGGCGTGGGTGATCAACGCCATATCGGCGCTGTTTTTACGCGATTTGGGAATATGGATCAGTTCAAAATTATAATCCGAAAGGTTGCTCGGCAGCTTTTTCAGATGCGGCCGAGTCCAGTCGCCGAAACAGATCGAGGAGGAGATCTTATTCTCCTCCTCCAGAAAATCAAAAAGGTTGGTAATAAATTTATGATCGTTTTTGGGTGTTACGTTTTCTATATCCCAAAGAATGGTTGCATTGTCCATATTTTCTCCTTATGGGCCCGGTTCACAGGCTTAGGTTCCCAGGCGGCGGTTCACCGGCGCCGGTTCATTTTTTCCAGTTCGCCAGCATGGCTCTGACCGACCGGCGCATCTCTTGCATGAAGTCAGAGCTGAATTTCCGCAGGTAGATGTGCTGGCCATAGTTGCGGGCGCCTTCTAGTAATTGGGGCGTGCGCGGTAGATTCGCATCGTAGAGGCCGTCGGCCTCCTGCGGAGTAAGCCGGTGGTAACTGTTTTTCGCCACAATCAACTCCTGCGGAAGGCGCGGAGTGTAGGGACGGTTCTTTTGCTGCTCGCTCGGATAGCCGAAACAGATCATGGTAATCGGTGCGGCGTAGGGGGGTAAATCCAGCAGATCACGATGAATCTCGTAGTTTTCCATTATATCACCGATGTAGCAGCTGCCGATCCCGAGCGACTCGGCGGCTACCACAGCAGTCTGAGCGGCAATCAAAGCGTCGCAGGCGGCCAGCAGCAGGTCCGCCTCCTGTGGTTTGGTTTCCAGCGCGAAGCCGGCCTTTACCAGTAAGTCCGTCTCCGAATACAGAAAGAAGTCGTATATCCGCTGAAAATCCGCCAGAAAAAGCAGCACCCAGGGAGCGGTGGCGATGAAAGGCTGATTATCGCAGGTTTCGGAGAGTTTCTGTTTGAGATCTGCAGATTCTATATCGATAACCGAATAAAGCATCTGGTTTCCGGCAGTCGGCGCCCGCAGCATCGCGTCGATTACCTGCTGCTTCTGCTCCTCCGGAATTGACGCGGCCAGGTAACTGCGGATCGATTTTCTCTTTAGAATCGTATCAACGCACACATTCATGATTTATAGATTTTTTTTATCCTTCCGACTACTCCGGATTCCAGTTTTACTTTGATACCGTGGGGATGGTAGGATGATTTCGTGAGTATCCGTTCCACCACACCATCGGTCAGATGTCCGGTTCCCTGGTCCTGTTTTTTGACAACATCCACCTGTTGGCCGGTTTTTACATTGTCCCGGTAGCGTCCATCCATCATTCAGCCTCCTGCTCGCTTGGCAGAAAATCCTGCATCTTTCAGCAGTGCAACAATCGAATCAACCTGATCGCCTTGGATAATAATGGTGCCCGATTTTACACTTCCTCCCGTACCGCACTGTTGCTTGAGCTTGGTTGACCACTCACGCAGCTCCTCTTCGGAGCCGGGCATGCCGTAGATAACCGAAACTGTTTTTCCACCTCTGCCTTTGCTCTCCCGCTGCACACGGATAACACCGTCGTCTTTTATACCAGAGGGAGTGTTGCCTCCCTTGTTCTTCTTCTTTTTGCCTTTCTGTTTCTTGCGCAGATCTCCTTCTTCGGTGGAGTATACGAACTCATCATCCATGGCGCTCCCCCTTAAATAATGCAATGAAATCAGCTGATCGACAGCATATCATATACTTTCAACCGCCGAAAAGACTAAATCCGGACTGCGGTTGACGAATTTTGCTCCGGATGAGCAAAAAGCCCGGGAATCAACTAGAAGTATCAGCACTACATATTACCAAAGTGTATATTCAGTTTGTTTTTCCTGCTTGCATCCCGCTGTGTTTCGGTTGTAGGCTGTGATAAGTAGATTATACCGGGAGGTTTCAATGCCCTATTACAGAAAAATCGTCGGGGAACGGCTCTTTTTGTCTCCTATGAGCTCTGCAGATGCGGATAAATACACCCGTTGGATGAATGATTTGAGCACCACCTGTAATTTGACCACCGCGCCGAAGATTATCTCACTTGAAATGGAAGAGGAGATGCTGGTGAAGCTGCAGAAAGAGGGCTACAATTTTGCCATTGTGCAGAAAGAAAATGACGAGCTGACCGGCAATTGTGGTTTGATGAATGTAGATTTGGTGCAGCGAACTGCCGAGCTGGGCATTTTTATCGGCGAGGAGAAACACCGGGGAAAGGGCTACGGAACTGAAGCGATGCGCCTGTTGTTGGATTATGCGTTCAATCTGTTGAATCTCCACAGTGTGTATCTGCGGGTTCGCTCCTTTAATAAGGCCGGGCAGAGATGTTATCAGAAGATCGGGTTCAAGGAAATCGGCCGGCGGAGGGAGTGTGTGCTGCTGGGAGGGAAGTACTATGATGAAATTTTTATGGATATTCTCGATCGTGAGTTCGATGGCATATTAGAGGTTCCACCTACTTGATTAATTGTGGTAAAGCAGTTATATTAAAGTGCGTATATCGGATGCGGTATTGTTCTTTAATTTTCGATAGGTATTCTCTGAGTTGATGTAAGCTGATTCTTTTCTGTCTCTTCTCCCATCAAATAAAGTAATTTCCTACTGAACGATTAAGACTATTTCTTCCATATACTCAATATTATTACGCCCTGCGAAAGGCAGGGGAGAAGGATGCTACACTATGGCTAAGAAAATTTATGTCGGAAACATGAATTACAACACTACCGAGCAGGAACTCGAAAATCTGTTCGGTCAGTACGGTACTGTTGCAAGTGCCAACATTATCATCGATCGTTACACTGATCGCTCAAAAGGCTTCGGTTTTGTTGAAATGGAAGATGAACAGGCTGCCGATGCAGCTATCTCTGCACTGGACAACACCGAGTTTGGTGGACGCAACTTGAAGGTCAATGTGGCCAAAGAGCGTCGTCCCCGCTTCTAAGCGGAAGCAGAATACACAGCCGGGTGGAATTCGTTCTACCCGGTTTTTTTTTGCTATTT
>JAASTM010000464.1 GCA_021767325.1 Spirochaetales bacterium | reverse complement strand
GCCGATAGCACACCAGTTCCTGCAGGGGCGGTTAGTCGAAAGGGGAACAGTGAAGGAGCTGACATGATTTACGAGCATTTCTTACCCGAAGGAAAGGACCTCTTTCATTCCGACTACCCCTTTACACAAATCGCCGGGAACTTCCGGTTTCTCGAAGGGCCGGCTTGGCACCCCTATGAGCACCACCTCACCTTCAGCGACATTATGGGAAATGCGCTCTACCGCTGGTTTCCGCAGAGCGGAGTACAGCTGCTGCGCCCCAACAGCTATCTTTCCAACGGCAACACCTACGATCGCAGCGGGCTGCTGATAAGCTGTGAACACGGTACGAGCGCGGTCAGCCGCACCGAGGCCGACGGCTCACGGACAGTCCTGGCATCCTGCTATGAGGGTAAGGGCCTCAACAGCCCGAATGATGTGGTCGTCCGCAGAGACGGAACTATCCTGTTCACCGACCCTACTCCGGGCCGGGTCGGTCGAGTGGGGATCCCCCGGGAACCCGAGTTAGATTTTACCGGTGTGTTTTCGTTGAACCCGGATAGTGGAGAGCTCCGCCTGCTGGCCGACGATTTTCTGCTGCCCAACGGTATCTGTCTCAATTCCGACGAAAGCGAATTGTTCGTAAACGACTCCAAACACCAGCACATTCGCCGCTTTACTTTCAATTCCGACGGCAGTGTCTCCGGCGGTGAGGTCTGGGCCGAACTCATCACCGACGGTCCGGGAGTCGCCGACGGTTTGAAATTCAGCCGGGAAGGATTACTTTTCTGCAGTGCACCCCGGGGGATCCAGATTTTCAACTCCGAAGGCGATCTGGCCGGCCGGCTCTACACCCCGGAAATCGCCGCCAACTTCACCTGGGGCGGTCCGGATATGAAAACCATGTACCTCACCGCGCATACATCCCTCTACTCCATTCGCACACACGCCGAAGGAATCCCGCTGTTCTAATCTAATGAAAAAAAGCCGGATAAGGGTAAATCCCGTCTCCGGCTCTCTTTTTGATTCCACTTGATTCCAACGCAATGCGGCTGCCCGGCTCCAACCGGGCGGGCACATATGGGCTATCGCTGTGGAAAGTTCTTGCTAAAATCCCCGACCAGTCCGCGGGCAACTTTACTAAGAGTGGTGGTGTCGGACATCATCATCAGAAGGTTGTAGCCGCGCTCGTATTTCTTCTGCGCATCATCCCAGTCTTTTGCGACGGTGGACAGGAATTTATCGGAGGCGTTCACCTTCTTTTCGATTGTCCGGATAGCTTCCTGTACCTCCGGTTGCGAGGCGTCGGACATGTGGCCCATATTGGTGGCTAAATCGGCCGGACCGATAAAAATACCGTCGATTTCGGGAACCTGCAGGATCTCGTCCAGATTCTCTACCGCCGTTCCGGTCTCCACCGCGGTCATCAACACGATCTCATCATCCGCACTCTTGAAGTACTCGATTGAGTTGTTGGCGAAGTGGGCAGCCCGCGGGCTCCCGGCCACACCCCGGATTCCTTTGGTGGGATATTTCATAGCCTTGACCGCATCTTCAGCCTCGGCCTTCGTATTTACATAGGGAACCAGTACCCCGTACGTACCGGCATCGAGAATACGCTTGATCTGTACAAAATCGTTCCAGGGAGCCCGTACGAACGGTACGGCCGGATATCCCTGCATCGACTGGATCTGACTGATAAGGGTGAGAATATCGCCAGGGGCGTGCTCCATATCCAGCATCAGCACATCGAAGCCGGCCTCGGCCAGGATCTGACTGGTGATATTACTGGCCGCCTGGGCCCAGGCCCCGGAGACTTTCTTCTTCTCTTTCAAGAGTTTCTTGACTGCGTTTGTGTGTGTAATTTCCATTTCAGCTCCTTATTGAAACACCACCGGCTCGATGTCCAGCATTTTACAGACTTCGATCAGCTCATCAACATAGTTTCCGTCGACACCGGATATGTGGTTGGACCCGTACTCATCCACGAAGGAATCCAGATCGAAACTCACCTTCGCAAACAGCGTCGGCAGCTGGTGCGGGCCGCGGGCTTCGACGAACTCGTCGATAAGCTCCTGCGAAGGCTCCACCGCCTCACTGGGAATAATGGCCATGTAGTATTTGCCGTCCTTGCGGTACAAGCGTGCCAGCTGGGTCGGCCCCGGTGCAGCGGTAAAATAGGTTATTCCCCCGACTCCCGGGCGCACCGATTGTTTGATGGTGATTGCCTTCATATTTTCGGCCGGGTCCTTGCTGCGGGCACCGTACCATGCACAGGCAGCGCCGCAGTTTACACAGTAGATAGTACTGCGGGCATCATCGATGTGGCTCACATCGGCAAAGTAGGTCGGCTTTCCGTCGGATATGATCTTGAGTATCTGCTGGGTCAGGGCTGCATCGGCATCCGCTTCGCAGGCCATAACGATTCCGTCCTTCTCACCATCCTCGGCATCATAGTCGCTCGGCAGCAGGGCCGCGGTCATGCACTGCGGTGCGTAGTGGTGTGAGAGCTCGGTCATACACTTGATGGCGGTAAACTCCAGGTCGAGGTCTTTGATGATATCTTTTGTGGCCAGATAACAGGCAATCTGAAAGTCGAAGCCGTCCTTAGTCAGTTTATCATCGTTGTACTGCACCTCTTTTGTGCTGCCCTCCAGCCACTCGCGGGTTTTCTTGATGCGGGCCGCATCGATCTCCTTAGCCCGTCGAACTATTTCCAGCTGGTCGATGTGCTCGGCATCGACTCCGAACATTTTCCGCCACTGCATGGCGTCGAACTGCGCGGTATCGATTCCGATGGACCTTCCGCCAAAGTAGCCGAACACCGAACCTTCCAGCCGGGATTTCACCATGGCCGCCCGAATGTAGGGCAAAACCCGTTTTCCGAGGTTTGCATCGTCATAGTCGATGCGCACCCGTTTATGGGGATACCCGATCTGACTCAAGGCTCCGCAGGTTCCGAAAAAACCAACGTTGCCGTGAGTGGCCGAGTCGCGGTTTCCGAGCACGATGGTCGGTAAGTTCATCCGCTGTACCCCATACACCGCCAGATTGGGTGAAGTCCAGCAGGGAGTGTGCGCGATAAAAAACTCAGCGCCCTTGCCTTTCAGTTCATCCACTGTTTCGGTAATCTCTTCGCGGGTCCGTGAAACGGCCTCGCGATACAGCACTTCAATCGGCAGCTTTTT
>JAASTM010000463.1 GCA_021767325.1 Spirochaetales bacterium | reverse complement strand
GCGAAACCTACAGCCTGCTCACGGCGGTGGGGCTGGTCATGCTGGCCGGTATTATTGTGAACAACGGTATCGTGCTGGTAGATTACACCAACCTGCTACGCAAGCGGGGCCGCTCGATCCGCGAAGCATGTATCGAGGCCGGTGGTAACCGTCTGCGGCCAATTCTAATGACAACTCTTACCACCATTCTGGGTTTGATCCCGATGGCCTTCTTCCCCGGTGAAGGTGCCGAACTGGTCGCACCCATCGGCAAGTCGGTGGTGGGCGGACTCTCAGTTGGTGCCCTGCTCACCCTCTTCTTTATTCCGGTCATGTATGCAATTTTCAATGGCATGTCGGAGAAGCGGAAGATTAAAAAGGATAAGAAAAAGGAGCAGCGCCGGCAGCGACGCCGGGAACTCCAGGCGCAGCAGGCGGCGGAGAAAAACGGAGCGCTCGAAGGGGGTAAGGCATGAAACGGATCGAGATAATTGCAAACCGGTCGATTGAAGAGGACCTGTTCGAGGCCTTTGAAAAAACCGGTGTCGGGCAGCATTACACCAAGATTCCCATTGTGGTCGGGGTCGGAAATTCCGGCCCCCGCATGGGGGATCACATTTGGCCCGAGGAGAACTTCATGCTGATCATCTATTGCGAGAGTGAGGAAGCGGAGGGCATCCGAAAAGTGGTCGCCGAACAGAAGGAGTTCTTCAAGGATGAGGGCATTAAGCTGTTCGAAATCGATATGAAATAAAACGGTGAAAAAAGGAGCGGGGCCGCCTGATCAACCTGACCAGCCTGATTCGTTTGGGTAAGACTGGGCGGCGGGCGCTATGCCCAGGGTGCCGGGCGCTGGACCAGGCGGCACGCGGCAGGCGGCATCGCCGGCTCCGTCGTGCGGCCAGGCCAGCCCCGGTGACCAGGCCAAGCCTGGCCCCGGCCCCGGATCCTCTTCAAAAAATCTCCTAAATTCAAAATTCCTGTTGTAACTGGACGTATTTTGTGTATATGCTTACCATATAGGTATGGAACAAAACGGCAATTTACGGGCAGAACCCTCATCGCAAGAGCTGCTGCGTACAATCTTCGGATACATCAACAAAATCGCCAATGAGCGGGATGTGGAACTGCTCCTGATCATGCTGGCCGATATGGGCCGCGATTTGGTGACGGCCGACCGCTGTACCGTGTGGCTGATCAACCGCAGGCGTGAGATACTCTGGAGTAAAGTTGCCCACGGAATAGACCGTATCGAAATCGGTCTGCACCAGGGAATCGCCGGCTATGTAGCGGAGAACGGTGAGCCTCTCATAATAAACGATGCCTACAGCGACCCCCGCTTTGACAACAACGTCGACAAAAAAACGGGCTACCATACTCGCAACATCCTGGCCCTGCCGATTCGGGGTTCCTCGGGCGAAATGATCGGGGTGTACCAGGCTATCAACAAGATGACCCCGGCCGGCCAGTTCAGTGAGCTCGATAAGGAGCATCTGCTGCTGGCGGCTACCTATACCGGCAGCCAGCTCGAAGCTGTCTCGTTGCAGGAAGAGATCGAGAACACCCAGAAAGAGATCATTTTCACCCTGGCGGAAACCGGTGAAAAGCGCTCCAAAGAGACGGGCAATCATGTAAAACGGGTGGCCGAGTATTCATACGCCCTGGCCCGGGCCCACGGCTTCAGTCACGAAGAGGCGGAGCTGCTGAAAAACGCCTCGCCCCTGCACGATATCGGAAAAATCGCTATCCCCGACGCGATACTGCTCAAGCCGGGCCGTCTGACCGATGATGAACGTAATACCATGAAAAGCCATGCCAGCCTCGGTTACGATATGCTCTGCCACTCCGAGCGGGCACTGCTGAAAGCGGCCGCGGTTATTGCGGACCAGCACCATGAAAAGTGGGACGGCAGCGGGTATCCGAATGGGCTCAGTGGTGAGGATATCCATATCTACGGCCGGATTACCGCAGTGGCGGATGTCTTCGACGCCCTCGGCTGCGACCGGGTATATAAAGCAGCCTGGCCGATGGAAAAAATCGAGGAGCTCTTCCACGAGGAACGCGGCCAGCACTTCGACCCAGCCCTGGTGGATACCTTCTTCCAGATCAAGGACCAGCTCTTACACATACGCGATATGTATCTGGATGAGTCCTAAGCGACAGTTAATCAGTTCTCGTTTTTTTTATTAATATTATTTATAAAAGATCCATTCTTGGACCTCTGTTCGAGCGCAGCATCGGTCTGTTCCTGCGCCTGAGTCAAGATCGACCGCTCGCCGTGGTGAAAGGCGAGTTTCCAGGCGTTGTAGATATTGCGGTCGCGCAGCATGCCCAGCAGCACCCGGTTGTCGTCGGGGTCCACCACCGGTATGCGGCCCAGCTGGAAGTCGAAAACCCTCGGCAGCACCTCTATCAACGTCTCGTCGGGAAAGGCGGTAATCAGGTCGGTAGTGCAGACCTGCTCGACCGGCGTGTCGGCCGGATCAAAGCCGGCCTCGACGGCATCCTCGTAATCGGTCAGGGTTACGATCCCATACAGCTTCTCATCCTCATCCAGAATTGCAAAACCGCGGCTGTGCGCATCGTCGCAGAGCTGCTTCATTTCGGCCAGGCTCGTGCGGCGGCGGACGGTCGGATGATTGCGAGTCATGATGTCGCCGACCGAGATGGTTGGTACCAGCCGCGAGTTGATCAGGCGCAGGATGTCGATGCCGCGGCGCATCAGTTTCTCCGTATAGATGGTCTCCCGGCTGAGCAGTTTAATGCCTTCGGTGGATATCAGAACAGTCAGCATCAGCGGAACGATCATGCGCAGGTCCCGGGTCAGTTCCATCATCATCACGATACTGGTGAAGGGTGCCCGTGTTACCCCGGCAAACATGGCCGCCGCACCCACCAGGGCGAAGGCGCCGGGGTCGCTGGCCGGAATAAAGTACTGGGCTAAATAGCCCACCGCCCCGCCGGCCATCCCCCCGATGAACAGGCTCGGAGCAAAGATTCCCCCGCTCCCGCCGCTGCCGATGGTGCTGGAGGTTGCGATTATCTTGAGAAAGGCCATGATGAACAGTACGCGCAGCGGCAGCCCTCCCGAGAGCAGATGGTCGAAGCTCATGGTGCTGTTCCAGGGTACATCGCCGTAGCCAACCCCGAAGATGTCGTATGAGTACAGGCCGATCAGTCCGACCGCCAG
>JAASTM010000462.1 GCA_021767325.1 Spirochaetales bacterium | reverse complement strand
GGTTATGGCGATCTCTTTCATCGCGTCGGCAAAGTTGGTCATGTCCGACAGCAGTACCAGCACCCGTTTTCCCTCCTGGGCAAATCGTTCGGCCACTGCCAGTGAGATATCCGGTACCAACAGACATTCAACTACCGGGTCAGAAGCGGTGTGTACGAAGAAAATGGTGCGGCTCATGGCGCCCCCCTCTTCCAGTGCGTTTTTGAAGAAGAGGTAGTCGTCGTATTTGAGCCCCATACCGCCTAAAATGATCATATCGACCTCGGCCTGCATCGCAATTCGTGAAAGCAGCGGGTTGTACGGCTCACCGGACACGGAGAAGATAGGCAGTTTCTGGCTTTCTACCAGCGAGTTGAACACGTCGATCATCGGAATACCGGTTCTGATCATATTGCGGGGGATGATACGTTTAGCCGGATTGACCGAAGGGCCGCCGATGGGAATCATGTTTTCAGTAAGTTCGGGGCCGTTGTCGCGCGGACGGCCGCTTCCGTTAAAAATTCTTCCCAACAGGTTCTCAGAAAAGGAAACCTGCATTGGGTGGCCGAGAAAGCGTACTTCGTCTCCGGTAGAAATGCCGCGCCCTCCGGCGAAAACCTGCAGGGCAACCTTGTTTCCTTCCAGACGAATTACGTTGGCCAGAGATTCGCCGTATTTGCTGCTGACCACCGCAAGGTCGTCGTAGCGTACATTTTCAGCGGTAACGGTGATTACGTTACCGGCAATTCTCTCGATTTTACTGTATACCTTACGCATTGCTCTGCTCCTTGCTCTCCGCTGCTTTTTTGGCCCGCTTGGCGTCTTCCATCAGACCTGACTGTTTCTCATCCAGCAGACTCTTGATCTTCTGTTCGTTGTCTTTGAACTCATCGGACTCCCACTCGGAGTAGTTCCAATCGATAAAGCGCTGTCGCAGCTGATTAAAGAAGTGGCGGGCATCGCCCTTGTCATCCATCTCGAGCTTGGCGCCCAGGATTTCGAATAATTGATCGAATACGTAGTTCTGTCGTTCTACACTTACGGCCGCATCAACCGGATCGAAGGAGTTTTGCTGCAGGTATACCGAATCGAGGAATTCGGATTTCAGGTTAATGATATAATCCTCCAAACTGGTTCCCTCTTCACCGACGACCTTCATCATCTGACCGACTTCGTTTCCACGGAACAGGAGGTCTTTGGCGTACTGTACTTTCACAGGGCTGACAACGCCGGGATATTTACTCCAACTTCCCAGCGGGTCGATTGATGGGAACTTGCGGGCTTCGGCGCGGTCACGGCTGAGGCCGTGAAAGGCACCGACAACCTTCAGGGTTGCCTGGGTAACCGGCTCTTCAAAGTTACCGCCGGCCGGACTGACCGTACCGCCGATAGTAACCGAACCAAAGCTGCCGTCTTTCAGGCGGACAACACCGGCCCGTTCGTAGAATGCGGCAATGACCGATTCCAGGTAGGCCGGAAAGGCCTCTTCACCGGGAATCTCCTCCAGACGCCCGGACATCTCGCGCATGGCCTGGGCCCAGCGGGAAGTGGAGTCGGCCAGCAGCAGAACATGCAGTCCCATCTGCCGATAATATTCGGCCAGGGTTACCGCCGTGTACACCGATGCCTCACGGGCGGCTACCGGCATCGAGCTGGTGTTGGCGATAATGACAGTTCGTTCCATCAGAGTTTTTCCGGTACGCGGGTCGATTAACTCCGGAAACTCGCGCAGAGTCTCTACAACCTCACCGGCGCGCTCTCCGCAGGCGGCGATAATTACTATGTCGACATCGGCATAGCGGCTGGTCACCTGCTGCAAAACGGTTTTTCCGGCACCGAAGGGTCCGGGAATACAGTACGTTCCTCCACGGGCAACCGGGATAAAGGTGTCTATAATTCTGGTCTTGGTTACCATCGAGGTGTCCGGCTCGAGCCGTTCGTCATATAAGTTTATAGCTCGTTTTACCGGCCATTCGAACAGCATGCTCACCGAATGTTCGCTGCCTTTGGAATCCTCGAGGACCGCAACTTCCTGATCGACGGTATACTCGCCTTTATCGACGATTTTTTTAACCGTATAAGATCCGTAAAAATTGAACGGAACCATGATGCGGTGCTCGAAAATACCTTCCGGTACGGTACCGAGAGTATCTGCAGCTGCTACGGTGTCACCCGCTTTTACTTTCGGGGTGAATTCCCACTTCTGGTCGCGGGGCAGCGCATCCATATAGAGACCGCGCTGCAGAAAGAATCCGGCCTCCTCGGCCAGTTCGGGCAGCGGATTCTGCAATCCGTCGTAGATCTGGGTGAGGAGCCCGGGACCGAGCTCTACTGCCAGCAATTCGCCGCTGAACTCCACCTCGTCGCCGACTCCTATTCCGGATGTCATTTCGAACACCTGCATTTCAGCGGTGCTGCCCTGGATCCGGATAACCTCGGATTTCAGATTCTGCTCGCCGACTTTTACATATCCAACTTCATTTAACGCAACGTCGCCGTCTACTTCTACTGCGACCATGTTTCCGTTAACACCTATAACTTTACCTGTAGTCTTTGTCATGAAAGCTCTCCGAATAACTCAGCGTTTTGACAAGCCGGGTTTCTATGCCGACTCTATATCTTCGCGTATATGCTGATAGATTTGCTCAAACTTTTCCCGGCCCTGATCGGTGGTAAACTTGCTTCTTCTGAGAAGCAGCTGCAGTTTGAGCGCATACACCATCAATTTGAACAGATCGAAATAGTGCCCGACTTCGAGCTCTTCAAGAAAATTCCAACGGGCCCTATTGAGGAGCTCTTCTCCTGCCAGAGGAGAATCCTGGTTTGCAGCTTCCCGGGCAGTTTCTGCAATGCCCGGTATCACATAACCTTCACGTTGATATTTTTCCGAATCGATTCCCAGTTTTTGGCTGCGAATCTTGATCAGTTCATTCCTAAGTGAGGTTTCCCAATTATACCATTTTTCCAGAAGTTCGTTTCCATGGGTCTCTCCAGGTTCTAAAGAAACCGTCTGGAGAAGAGATAGGTCTTCACTCGTGATGTTTCCCCTGCTCATGTAGTAGAGTTCATCAAGAGTGATCGGGGGCTTATCATCTAACTGGAGAAGCGGGAGGGTCGCGATCACGTAATAATACTGTCGCACTGTATTACTCCTCTTCTTTCACAGCTTCCTTCAGAATTTCGCCCAGCT
>JAASTM010000461.1 GCA_021767325.1 Spirochaetales bacterium | reverse complement strand
TAGTTCAGTCTCCCTGCCCGAACAAGCTCTGCATCCAGGCCGGAGAACTGCACGAACACGGAGATTGGAGTGCCTGCATGCCGAATAAGGTGTTTGTAGAAGTAGAGGGCGGTAAAAGCGAAGGCGAGGTTGATGTTACGACTTACTGAGCTGCCCACGGCCCTCTATAAGTTTTTTCGCTCTATCAAGCTGGCGGCAGTACTGATCCTGTATCTAATCGGATTATCCATTTGGGTCAGTTTCAATCCGCAGGGTACCGGTCCGGTGACTTCACTTGTAGTGATAGTGCTTCCCGTGGTCTTGTTTGCACTCAATATGACGGTATGCGCGGTCAGCCGGATTATCAGACGCCTGAAGAGCGGTGGTTATTTGAAGCGTATGGGGTGGCTGAGTCTCGGCCCCGACCTCGTGCATATAGCAATTTTGCTGTTTCTGATTGGCGGCCTGTTGAGCCATTTCGGCCGCATCGACGGCGAGGTGCAGCTGGCAGCGGAGGAGATTGCGGTGCTCAACGAGAATTATATGCTCCGATTAAAGGAGTTCAATATCGAGTTGTATGAAGACGGTCGTCCTAAGCAGTACATATCTTCAGTTCAGCTGCTGCGGCGGGAGGCAGGCCAGTCCGCGGCCCAGATTATAGATACCGCTGAAGTGTCAGTGAATAATCCCTACTCATTCGGCCGTCTGAAAATTTATCAGCGCAGCTATTCGGATGTGAACGGGAGCCCGGGGGAGCTTGCAAGTGTGCTCCAGGCTGTGTATGATCCCGGATATCCGGCCATCCTGGCCGCAATGATTTTGTTCTTAGTGGGTATGTGCTTTGTCGCCGCAGATAAGATTCTGCGGATAAAAGTAACGGATTGACCCAGATTTTGTTGAGGTGAATACATGTTGACAACCGCCGCCTTTGTTCTGACCCTGGTATTGATGGTCGATCAGATCGTAAAACTGTTTCGTAAGGGAGAGGTTACCTATGAGATCGAGGGTGTATTGTTCCTGCTCAGTGCCCTGCTGTTGTTTCTCGATTTTGGCTACCGTTCGTACGTGCTGCGTTTCCCGGCAGTAACCAATACCTATGAAGCCTTGATAATCTTTGCATGTGGCATTCATTTACTGCTGGTTTACTTCAGCCGCCGGGCACCGACCACCCGTGAAGCCGGGAAAGCACCCGGACCATACGCCTATGTGCAGTTAATCGGCACCGTTGTGGTTTTTGTGTTTCTCTCATTGGCCTCCTCGCCGCTGATACCGGATGCTCTGGTGCCGCCTATCCCGGCGCTGCAGTCGCATTGGCTGGTAATGCATGTACTACTCAGTTTCGCCGGAGAATCTTTTTTTGTAATAGCCTTTGCATCGGCCTTAGTTTATTTGCTAAGTTCGCAAGAAGAGACGCGCCGGCAGGCCGACCGAATCACTTATCTGTCGGTTACGGTCGGATATCTTCTGTTTACAGTCGGTGCGCTGATCTTCGGAATGGTGTGGGCCGAACAGGCCTGGGGAAGCTATTGGAGTTGGGATCCGAAGGAAACCTGGGCCCTGATAACCTGGCTCACCTATACTCTGTATCTGCACCTTCGATTCATACGGCGGGCACGGGGAAACATAACCGCCCTGGTGGCGGTCCTCGGATTTGCATTCACCATGTTCACCTTTTTCGGAGTCAACTATCTTATGGACGGGCTGCACAGTTATGTATAATACACAAATGACAAAAGAGATATTGCGGGTGGGAGTTGCACAGATTGATTGTGTCCTCGGTGATTTAGAGGCAAATTTCGCCAAACACCTGGATTATATTCATCAGGCCCGTCAGCAGAAGATTGATGTGCTGCTGTTTCCCGAGCTCTCGCTCACCGGCTATGCCATCGGTCCGCAGACTGTAGAAATGTCACTCGAAAGGCGTGACAGGCATCTCTTAGAGTTGGCAGAGGCGGCCGGGCCGATGTGGACACTGGTCGGATTCATGGAAGAGGGGGTTGCTGCCCAGTTCCACAACAGCCAGGTGGCCCTGCGCAACGGAGAAATCGAGTTTATTCACCGTAAGTTGAATCTGGCTACCTACGGAAAGCTCGAGGAGGGAAAGCACTTTGCAGAGGGGCGTTATTTTGAAAATTTCGAACTCGAGGATCCCCGCTGGAAGGTAGGAACCCTCATCTGTTCGGATGCATGGAATCCGGCGCTGGTACATCTGGCGGCGGTGCATGGTACTACTCTCATGCTTTTGCCGATTGCTTCGACCCGTACCGCGGTGGACGGTAATTTTTCAAATCCCCACGGCTGGTCGATAACCGCCGAGTTCTATTCGATGATATATGGATTCCCGACCCTCATGGCGAACCACGCCCACGGGGTGTCCGGCCTCGATTTCTGGGGCGGCAGTCGTATTCTTGATCCGTATGGCGGCATAATTGCAGTTGCAGACGAGCAGGAGGAGCTGTTAGTCGGTGAGGTGAACTATATGGATATCAAGAAGGCCCGCTACCGGCTGCCGACACTGCGGGATAGTAATCTAGATCTTGTAGTGCGCGAATTACAGCGCCTGTCGCAGCAAATCGGAATACCCCATGAAAGTCGCCCGGTATAAAAGGGGTTGGAATTGACTTCATCAGAGACTGTTTATATTCTAGATCTATAATGGGGTATTGATTGGATGCAAGGTTTCCTGTCTAATAGTGTGAGAAAAGAGTTGAAGGATGGCAGTAGTTGACTGAAAATGAGCTATCAACCGAAAGTTCATTTCCCCTGACTTGGAAAGTACTCGTAGTGGATGATGAAGAAGAGGTCCACCTGCTCACTAAGATGGTACTGGGAGATCTGGTGTTCAAAGAGCGGGCGGTCGAACTACTGGATGCCTATAGTTCCAAAGATGCCATAGCACTGCTGGAGGAGCACGGCGATATCGCGGTAGCCCTGATCGATATTATCATGGAGCATGATGAATCCGGCCTGCAGCTGGTTCGCACTATTCGTGATGATTTGAAGGATACCCTGCTGAGGATTATACTGAGAACCGGTATAGACGGTGATTATTTACAGGAACAGCTCTTCGTTGATGACGATATCAATGACTACAAGGATAAAGGTGAGCTGACAGCGGAAAAACTGCGGGCGGCAGTCATCAATGCCTTTCGCTCCTACGGTGATCTCCGCAAAATCACCGAGCTCAACAAT
>JAASTM010000460.1 GCA_021767325.1 Spirochaetales bacterium | reverse complement strand
TCACCGGCTGTGCCCGGCGTAATTCAATTCCTTGGCAGTACAAGAAACCGGTGTACGGGGGGACAAACGCCGCAGCAATTTCTACCGGCGGGGCTGGAGTTCCGACCGGAGTTGTTTCAGTGCCCTGCCGCTACATTCACAGTCCGGCGGCGGTACTCAGAATAAATGACCTCGAACAGACCGCCGAACTGGTATACAGATTTGCCGCGGAATATGCACAACAAAATAAATAGGAGACACCCGATGCGAATTCGTTATAATGCACCAATTACACTCACTTTTGCCCTTTTGTCTGCGCTGGTACTGCTGGTCGATCAACTGACCGGAGCCGGCATTATTCCGGCAATTTGTGTGGTACCCGGCCGAAGCGGCTTCGACTTTTCCTCGTTTTTAGACTATCTCCGTATTTTCACCCACATTATTGGACATGTCAGCTGGGAACACCTGCTGAGCAACTTCGCCATCATACTTCTGATTGGTCCCATTCTCGAGGAAAAATACGGATCGACTTCGCTGTTTATCATGATTCTCATCACCGCCTTTGTAACCGGTCTGCTGAATGCCCTCATCTTCTCGACCGGTCTGCTGGGGGCCAGCGGAGTCGCCTTCATGATGATACTGCTGGTCTCGTTTACGAATATCCGTAACGGTGAAATCCCGCTTACCTTTATTCTGATACTGATCCTCTATCTGGCCAAAGAGCTGATCTCCTCGGTACAGGAGAATCAGATATCCGAATTCGCCCATATTGCAGGCGGAGCCTGCGGCAGCATGTTCGGTTTTCTGCGGCCCCGCAAATAGATTGCATATACACTGAATTTTTGGTATCTTGTTCGTCATGCAGGTAAAGATAAATCACAGAGGAAACGGGGCGTGCCCCCTGTGCCATTACGACAAACGGTGCTCATTTCAAAAAAAGCTGACTCAGTCACTCGAGAATGTGAAGAGTAAGGAAGAATTTGAACTCGTAATTTATACTTGTCCATACTTCAAGGAGAAATTTTAATACAATGATAGATAAACTCGAGGGTATTGCTGAACGCTATCACGAGGTCGAACAACTCATCTCGGATCCCGAAATCATGAAAGATATGCAGCGCTATAGAGAGCTCATGCAGGAGCACTCTCAGCTGCGGGAGACGGTGGAGGAGTTCGAAAAATATAAGCAAGTTGCCCAAGAGGTTGAGGATGCTCGCGCGCTGATAGAAGAGGAAGATGATCCGGAAATGCGCGAGATGGCAAAGGAGGAACTCGAGGCGCTCGAGGAGAAGAAAGAATCCCTCACCGATAATCTGAAAACACTGTTGATTCCGAAAGATCCGCTCGACGGAAAGAATATCATCATGGAAATTCGGGCCGGTACCGGTGGTGAGGAAGCGGCTCTGTTTGCAGCCGACCTCTACCGCATGTACAGCCGCTTTGCCGAAGAAAATAAATGGAAACTCGAAGTGATGTCATCGAATGAAACCGGTATCGGCGGATTCAAGGAGATCTCGGTTTCAATCGCCGGAAAAAACGTATACGAGAACCTACGCTACGAGAGCGGGGTCCATCGTGTGCAGCGGGTGCCCTCCACCGAGTCGGGCGGACGCATTCACACCTCAGCGGTTACGGTTGCGGTACTGCCCGAGGCCGAAGAGACGGATATCGAAGTCAACAACGAAGATCTCAAGATAGATGTATTCCGTTCATCCGGCCCCGGCGGCCAGAGTGTAAACACCACCGATTCGGCGGTCCGCATTACCCATCTGCCTACCGGAACAGTCGTTACCTGTCAGGATGAAAAGTCGCAGCACAAGAACAAGGCCAAGGCGCTGCGAGTGCTGCGGGCCCGGCTGTATGAAGAGGAAGAGAACAAGCGCCGGGAAGAGCGGGCCGAGGCCAGAAAAAACCAAGTCGGCTCCGGAGACAGATCAGAGCGTATCCGAACCTACAACTATCCGCAAAACCGCGTGACCGACCACCGCATCAACCTCACAATCCACAAACTCGATCAGGTTATGCAGGGCGATCTCAATGAGATTATTGATCATCTCAAGTATTCTGCCCGCCAGGAGTACCTAAAAGAGGTAGAATGACCACAGTACGCGACGCCCTGGTTGAAGGCACACGCCGTCTGGCTGAGGTGGAAACACCCTTTTTGGACGCCGCCTTGCTTCTGTCCCATGCTCTCGGTGTAAGCAAAGAGAAGCTCTTGGCTTCATACCCCGACGAAATGCCGCTTTCGGCAGTCAACGAATACAATAACTATCTAACCAAGCGTCTGGCCGGTTACCCGGTTAGCTACATACGCCGGAAAAAAGAGTTTTTCGGACTGCCATTTTATGTAGATGAAAGGGTCCTGGTTCCCAGACCGGATACCGAGACCCTGGTAGAGAAAGTACTCCAGCATATGGAAAGCCAGAATTCTGCTCTGCGTATCCTGGATATAGGTACCGGCAGCGGATGCATCGCCATTACCCTAAAGCATCTGCACCCGCAATTGCAGGTGACCGCGGCGGATGTCTCCACATCAGCACTGAAGGTGTGCGAAATCAACAGCCGACACCTGCTGAGCGAACCGCTGCAGATGATAGAGAGCGATCTGTTTTCACATATCAATGAAACCTTCGATGTCATCGTGTCCAATCCGCCCTATCTCAAGAGGAGTGAAGTCGCCGAAATGGAGGCCAGACATTGGCCCGAGCCCGTATCAGCTCTCGACGGAGGTGTAGACGGACTTGACACCATTCGTATACTTATTAATGAGGGGTACGACTACTTGTCACGCGACGGGGTCATGTTTCTCGAGGCCGGGATTGACCAGATCCAGGCCATCGAAGAGCTGTTTAGAGACCGCGGATACGGGCAGGTTGCCGCGTATCCCGATTTGAGTGGAAGGAATCGCGTGGTGAGCGGTAGAAGGGTATATGCTGAACAGAGTTGAGAAGTTCAAACAGAAGTTGAACCGATACACGGACAAAGAGCGGGAACGCATCATCGACGCTGCCCAGTGGGCCAAAGATCTGCACAGCGAACAACAACGGGCCAGCGGAGAACCTTACTTCATCCATCCCCTGCAGGTCGCCGAGATTTTGGTTGATATGCAGTTGGACAGCGATGCTGTCATTGCAGCGCTTCTCCATGATATCCTCGAAGATACCGATATAACCGAGAACGATCTAAAGCGCCGCTT
>JAASTM010000459.1 GCA_021767325.1 Spirochaetales bacterium | reverse complement strand
TTGCCGACAGAGGTATCCGCGGAATTGTGCTGGACATGTCTAATTTCTCTAAAATAGAGGTGCGGGAACCGGAGGTACAGTGCGGCGCCGGAGCCGAGATGAGCCGGGTGGTAGAGGCGGCGGCGCAGCATCAGCTCAGCGGGTTGGAGTTCATATATAAGATGCCGGGAAGTGTCGGCGGATCGCTGTGGATGAACGCCCGCTGCTACGGAATCTCCTTGGGAGAAGTCCCGGGTACCGTCCGTTTTCTGGATGAGGCGCTGACCCGCCAGAGCCTCGAGCTGCCGGATCCGCGCTTCGCCTACAAAAAATCCCCCTTCCAGGCAAGCAATGTTATACTGTTAGAGGCGGAGTTCCGGCTGCAGCCCGGCGAGAGCGAAGCGATCTGGAAGCGCATGCACGAAGTGGAAGCGGACCGGCGGGCCAAAGGCCATTTTGAGTATCCCTCGGCCGGTTCGGTTTTCAAAAACAACCGGAGCTTCGGCCAGCCGAGCGGAAAGATTCTGGATGAACTGGGACTGCGCGGGCTGGCCTTTGGTGGTGCTCAGATCGCAGCCTTCCATGCCAATATTATCATAAACACCGGTTCCGCCAGCGCTGAAGACGTAAGGCATCTGATACTGCATGCACAGCAGACAGCGTATAAAAAACGTAATATCGTCCTGGAGCCTGAGATCAGGCTGGTCGGAGATTGGAGCGACGTATGAGCACTTATATTGATTACTACCGGTCGTACCGCGAAATGATGACTGCAAATGAAATGAGATCTCTTTTTTCGGAAATATCGGTCGGCGATCTGGTCAACGACTGGCGCGATCTGTCCGAGGAGGAAAAAACAGAGATTTTTCTGCATCTCGATCCGCAGAAAAAACTCGATCTCATCAACGAGCTGCCCTACCAGGAACAGGAACTCATCATTCAGTCTCTCTCCGCCCAGGGGAAACGGGCCCTGTTCCAGTCGATGGAGCCGGATGACCTGGTCGACCTGGTTCAGCAGCTCAGCCACGAGGTACGCCGCTCGGTATGGGACAACCTCAGCGACGATGCCAAGCGGGAGATGCTGTTCCTGCTGCGCTTCGACGAGGACGATGCCGCCGGGATGATGACGCCGCGCTATCTAGCAATCCGAGCCAGCATCACGGTGTCACAGGCGCTCGGCTTTATCCGCAATAACGTAAAAAAGGTAGAAATACCTTACTACATTTATGTGCTCGACGACCTTCAGCGGCTGATTGGAGCCATTTCAATCAAGGATATCCTCTCCTCGAGTGACAATCTGAAAGTCTCTGAAATAATGGAAAGAAAGGTTATCTCGGTCCTTGACGAAACCGACCGGGAGGAAGTAGCTCACATTATCGAAGAGCACGACCTGATTTCAGTTCCAGTTGTCGACAACGACAACCTGCTGCTCGGTGTAGTCACCTTCGACGATGTAATCGATGTCATTCGTGAAGAACAGACCGAGGATGTGTACAAAATGGGTGCTATGTCCGGAGAGGTCGATTCTTATATGGACACCTCGATGTGGGGCATGGTGAAAAAGCGGGTTCCCTGGCTGATCATACTTCTGCTCTTCGGGACCATTACCACCAATGTGGTTGCGCACTACGAGGGAATTATTCTGGGAGCGGCCTTTCTGTTTGTGTTTATGCCGGTTATCACTCAAACCGGCGGTAACTCCGGCAGCCAGTCGGCTACCCTGATGATCCGCGGTTTGGCAACGGGAGAAATCCACTTCAAACAGATCGGCATCATTTTTCTGCGCGAAATCTTTGTCGGCTTGATGATGGGACTGATTACCGGCGGGGTAATCATTGTCCGCAGCATCTTGTTGCCGCCGGGGGTTGGTGTATACGAGGGGCTGGTAATCGGTATATCCCTCATTTTTGTGGTCCTGATTTCCAATTTGATCGGCACCTTAGCTCCCCTACTGATACACCGGCTGGGCTTCGATCCGACGGTTATGTCGACTCCACTGATGGCCACGGTAATCGACGTAACCGGGCTGACGATTTACTTTGAAACGGCGAAATATCTACTGAACCTCTGAGTGTTCGAGTTTCATCCCCAAGGACAGGGGAGTTTCGAGCCCATCCTCCGGATCAGACTCCCAGCCCAGTTTTGCCCACAGACAGAGATCATCCCGCTCATACTCTCCGCGGACGCAGCCGGAATATGAATGCAGACGATCTTCCAGGTCGAGAACCCCGCTCAGCCGCAAGTTTCCGAATTCCCCCTTCAGACTGATCTTGTGCCGGTACTCGATACCTGCCGCCCCCTCCCGGCTGCCGGCGGTACTTAGGGCAAACTCCCACTTCTCCCGGCTCACAGTAATCTCCGCTTCGCAATTGGAACGGATATTGACTTGTCCCTCTTCATCGAAGCGCCATTCCTGGCTACCAGCGAGGCTGCCGTCGAAGCACAGGTACCCACAGTGCAACTCAGTGCCTACGCTTCGTTCACAAACGATATACCGTTCGGGAACCGGTGGCTGTTTATGTCTGCACAGCTGCCCCTGCAGCCTGAGGCTGTTCCGCCCGCCTCCGACGGTTAACCTGCCTTCCAGAGAGGCTTTCTCTTCCGGCAGCTGCCCCTCGGCATTGGTAAACTCGTCCCCTGACCAGCGGCCTAGCAGCGCCGCCCGCCAGTGCGTTCGGCCCTGTCCAAAGGCGCTTCCGAAGCGCAGATATCCTCGGCCGTATAGTGCCGGGATGCCGACCGGCGATAAAATAAACGCTGTCAATACGCTGCACTCACTTTCAGCCTCCTGCAGCTGAAGTTCGAGGGCATAGGTGTGAAAATGCCGGCCCTGTACGCCGGCCAGATAACGGCCCTGCAGTGCCATTTCATCAATCTTTTCCTCCGGAGGCTTCGGCAGAAGCGATCCGTATACACACATGCGATAGTGCATGCGTTTACCGGGTCTGATCTCCAGCCATGCACCGGCTCTGTGCAGAGAGCGGTCCTTTTCCACAAAAACTCCGCTCCGGCCGAGCGAACCGGCCGCCGAACCGAGCAGTATACCGCCAAAGCTATCCACTGGGTTCAGTGAAAAATCCAGCCGGAAACCCGCCGGCTCCTCCAGCACCGCCGACCCCAGCGAATATGTAAATGGTTTCCGGATTTCTTTTACAATTCCGCCCGGCAGAATCGGACCGAGGCCCAGGCAGTGCCATAGTACA
>JAASTM010000458.1 GCA_021767325.1 Spirochaetales bacterium | reverse complement strand
CGACGACCCGTTCGGCTTTTTCGCGGTTGCTGTGATACACTACTGCAATATCCGCCCCTTTGCCGGCCAGGGCGATGGCAGTTGCAGCGCCGATGCCGCGGCTGCCGCCGGTAATAACTGCTCTTTTTCCGTTTAGATTCATGTTACTTTCTCCTTTCTATTCACAAGATACATACAGATATATCTACAGTCAAACCAAGGGTCCTCCGGCGCTGTATCTGGCGGCCCGCATTCCGGCCCACTTCGGCCAGAGACTATGGGATTGAATTTTTTATAATTATTATATTCCCATATATGAAGGCAAAAGTGTACGAAAAAAGGGAATACCGTGACAGGACGGCGCTGTCCGCAATTTTTTTCCATTTTTTATCTGACATTTTTGTTCTCCTTTTGTCTCCTCGAGATTCCTGTGGAACGGCTTTTCAGGGTTATCACAACAATGCCCGCTCCTCTTCAGGTAGTTTCCTGAGTGAAGAGTTCCTTGAACTTTCGTTTTATTCCATCTTTATCTATGCCCTGTTCGGCCAGCAGCTTCTCCGGGCTGCCGGAGTGGGGGCGCCGGGTTACACTGAGCGGATACACCATTGCATGGCCGGAAACCGCCGCCGCGACTATCTCGCCGAGGCCCCCTTCGGGATAGTGATCCTCTGCGGTGATAATGACTTTGGTTTCACTGGCTGCTTTCTGAAGTGTATCAACGTCAACCGGCTTTAAGGAGTAGCAGTCGATTACACGGATGCTCACACCCAGTTCATCCTCCAGCTCTTCGGCGGCCGCAAGTGCCTCGGTAACGGTGTAACCGGAGGCGACAAAAGTGGCATGATCCTGCTGCGATTCCTTGAGGACCTTAGACCCGCCGAGCCGGAACTCATCGTTGTTGTCGTAGATAATCATGGTTTTTCCCCGGATGGTACGCAGGTAGGCAATACCGTCGTAATTGGCAGCCGCTGCGGTGAGTTTTTCAGCCGAAACCGCATCGGCCGGCGAGAGCACCACGCTTCCGTAGACCGACCGCATCATGGCTACGTCCTCTAAGCCCATCTGGGAGGGGCCGTCAGCGCCGATGGATACTCCGGTATGTGAGCCGGAGAGCAGCAGCCGGGCATCGGAGTAGGCGGCCATACGAATCTGGTCGTGAGCTCGGGTGAGGAAAGCGGCAAAGCTTGCTGCGGCGGCCCGCTTACCGTAGGCCTGCAGGCCGACTAGTACACCGATCATATTCTGTTCGGCGATGTAGGTCTCATAACTGCGGTCAGGATATTCGCCAAAGAAGAATTTGGTGCGGGATGAGCCTTTGACATCTCCGTCCAGAATAAAGGTGCCCGGATCCTGGGTGCCGATTTTTACCAGTGCTTTGCCGAAAGCGGTGCGGGTAGCCTCTTTTTCACCGATTGTGTAATCGGTGTCTATGCTGATCTCGGGGTAGTTCGCATCATTTTCTTCGGCCTCGATAAAGTTGGGGGGCTGGTAATCCACCGACGAGATCATTCCCTCGAGGTTTTCTATGATTTCCGACAGCTCGTCGCCGGGCAGCGGCTTACCGTGGTAGCCGTCGTTGTTTTCAGCCGATCCGCCGTACTTGCCCTTTACCGTTCGGGCAATGATGAAAGTCGGCCGCTCATGCCTGTCGGCTTTGTCCAGAGCCTGGAGCAGATCCTCTACCGAATGTCCGTCAACAGTAATCACATGCCAGCCGAAGGCCTTGGCTCGGTGCTCATACTCTTCGGTATTCCACTGGAACATCGTCGCTTCGCTTTGGCCGAGCCGGTTCATGTCGAGAATAGCGGTGAGGTTGTTCAACTTATAGAAAGAGGCGAAGTTCATTGCCTCCCACACATTGCCTTCGGCCATCTCTCCATCACCCAGCAGGACGTAAGTGCGCTGCTGCGGGGACTGATCCGAGGCGTTGCCGGCCGCTGTAGTCGATTTTTGTTGAGCCAACGCCATTCCGGCGCCGATCGAGAGCCCCTGACCGAGCGAGCCGGTAGCAGCTCGCACCCCTTTTAGCCGGGGAACCGGATGTCCTTCCAGAGGGCTGTCGAAAGTACGTAGATTTTGTAAGTCGGATACCGGAATACTGCCCGCCTCGGCATACGCCGCATAGAGAATGGGAGCTGCATGCCCCTTCGACAGGACAAAGCCGTCATTCTGGAATGCGTTCAGCCGTTTCGGGTCATACTTCATTTTATGAAAGAAGAGTACGCTCATTATTTCGGCGGCGGACATACAGCTGGTCGGGTGGCCCGAACCGGCTGTCGATGTCATCTGAATTGAATGAATGCGCAATTGATGCGCCATATTCTTGAGAAAGGTAATCATATTGGATTGCATCTGCATGCCTCCTTATATATTCAAGTATAATAAGGGATCCGGGGGTAAGTTAAATTTCGCAAAAAAAGAATAGATAAGTGCTCTATATCGAGAGTATGGGTATACTATTGGGTATGAAAGAAAACTGGAAAGACAAATTGAACGCAGATCCGGTACATTGGTTACTGCAATCGAATCCGTGGACAAAATACAAAACCATAAGCGATATAGTCGAAACCTCAGAGAGTACTGGTGAAGCCGAAGTGGCGGTGAAGCCGAAGGAGCGGCGGGGGGCGCGGATGCCGCGGCGGCAAAAACTGAGGTGTTGGAGCATGAACTGGTCAAGCAGCTAGTACAGGATGTGGAAAACTGGTTTGATATCTCATATACCCGGCATAATGATCCGAAAATGCCGCATTACAAGCTGCGCGTACTCGCTGATTTTGGTTTCACTGTAGATATGCTGCCCGATGGCGGGGCTACAGTCCTTGGAATTATGCGCATTGTTTCCCGAATATACAGAGAGCGAGTATGCCAAAAACGCATTTGCACCGATCCGATTTCACGGAGAGTATGGGAAGAGCCTATACTATTTCGGGCGATCTAAGAAATTCTGGAGTCTGAAGTATCCGTTTGTGTGGTATAACGCCTTATACGCTGCGACGGTTTTATCCCAGTTTGATTTCATCAAACAGGAACCGGTGATGTTGGAGCTGATCGATTGGATTGAAAAAACCCAGGACGAAAATGGGCGATTCACTCCCTCCTCGATGTTTAGGGTGTACAAAGGCTGGGATTTTGCGGACAAAAAAGCACCATCGCCCTGGATAACTTATCTGTGCTGCAAGGTTCTTAAGCAGTATTATGAAGGCAGTTG
>JAASTM010000457.1 GCA_021767325.1 Spirochaetales bacterium | reverse complement strand
GGACTCGACAGTCGGAAAACCTGGGATAAAGCGGCGGCGCGGCTGCTCGCGACGGGACACCGCCGGCTGGTGTATATAGATGGACCTGTTCAATACCACCAGAAGCAGGAGCGGATTGCCGGCTGTCGTAAAGCTATAGCGCAATACTCCGGAATCGAGTTGTTCGAAGTAGAGGCTGAGGGCTGGGTTCCCGAAACCGCGAAGGCGGCCTTTGCCCGCTTTCTGCAGAAACATGGATCCGCCGATGCAGTGCTGGCGGCAAACGATGTAATCGCCTCCGGTGTAGCCCAGGCATGCCATGAGGCCGGGATAGAAGTGCCCGGACAGATAAGCATAGTTGGTGCCAAAAACACTATTCTCAGCACCAGTATTAACCCGCAACTCTCCAGTATTGACTACCACTTCGATCATATCGCTAGAATCGCCGTGCGGAGAATGCTGTACAGAGTTGATGCAACAGAGATTGTCCCAACCAAAGTAGAGTTTGCCGGCAGTCTGGTTGAAAGAGATTCGAGCAGGGCGAGAAATGACTAAGAATGAAATGAGTCCACGGGCAAAAGGCTTGCATGAAGATTCTCTCTTCGTGGATGTGCACAACCATTTTATGTTTGAGTACGCTATTCGTGAAGCCCTCGGCCAGCCCGAAATCTTCGACAACTGGTATGCACCGCTACTGCGCAGGGGCGGTATCAATGTGATTGCCACTTCCGTTGGCGGCAACTCGCCCTGCGTATGCAACCTTACAGACAACCTGGTGCACGGTTCGCTCGAGCAGATAGATATGCTGCGGCGGGCGGAGGCGCGCAGTCATACCTTCCGTATCTGCTGTACTGCGGCTGAGATCGAGCAGACAGCGGCGGAAGGTAAATTTGCGGTGCTACTGGCGATGGAGGGCGCCCGCGCGCTGGAGGGGTTGGAGGATGAAGAGAGCCTGGTTATGCTGCGCAGCTTTTACCGGCTCGGCCTGCGGGTCGTATGTATTGTCGGCGGCGGGCGTACTCGTTTCGGAGATGGTATGGGCGAAGACCGGGCTCAGGCCGGACTAACAAGCTTCGGAGTGAAGCTGGTCGAGGAGATGAACCGGTTGGGGATGCTGGTTGATCTCACCCATATGACCGATCGCACCTTTTTTGACACTTTGGAAGTCAGTAACCGGCCGGTAGTAGTATCCCACATCGGTGCACAGGCTGTCTGTCCCAATCCGAATAATCTGAGTGACGCTCGGATCCGGGCAATCGGGGAGAACGGCGGCGTGATCGGCATGGAGATGGTCAAAACAGAAATCAAATTGAACTATCAGGAGCACGGTGAGCCGGTAACCTGGCAGGATGTAATTCGACATATCGACCAT
Organism: Spirochaetales bacterium; assembly: GCA_021767325.1. The sequence goes on along the minus strand of JAASTM010000457.1, from coordinate 1,840 downwards.
ATCGCCGGGTTAATCGGAACCGATCATATCGGTCTCGGACTGGATTATGACCATTTTCCGCTAGTAGATAACATTCACAGGGCGATGTGTCCGGGCCCCGGTTCAATCGAGGGCTTTTACACGGGGGTTCCTGAAAGCAATCATATGTTGGATGCGCCGAATAATCTGGCCGAGAGCTGGATGATTACCGAATATCTGCTGCAGCACGGCTACTCCGAGCACGATGTGAAGAAAATACTCGGCGGGAATATGCTGCGTTTGTTTCGGGAGACGCTGGCATGAGACTGGTTTTTGATGCACATCAGGAGATACTCGATGAGTTTGTGTACAGTTTCATTCTGAATGAAGAGGCTGTGCTCAGCGGTACCCGTTCGCTCTTTGATGAGGTCTATCTGCCGGTTCTCAAACAGCAGGGCGTGAAGTTTGTGAATATGGCAGTTGGAGGCGACCATGTTGCCCAGGTTCTTTACAGTGCCTCCGATTACCGCTTTTGGGATGCCCACAAAAAGCTGGACGCACTGCTGTCGGAACTGGAGTCGGGCTGCCGCTCCTTTATTCTCTGCAGAAGCAGAGCGGACATCGAGGAAGTGGTGCAGAGCGATGCAATTGGTATTTTCGCTACCCTACGGGGCGGTCGCCCCCTGCAGGGAAAGCCCAATCTGAATCTATTATCGAATTTGCGGAGTTTATACCGGGCCGGCTTACGGGGCCTGCAGCTGACCGGGAATGGACGCAACCGCCTGGCCGACGGAGTGGGGCAGAGCCGTACTCGCGGACGCTTGACCAATTTCGGGGTGCAGGTGGTGAAAGAAGCTGACCGTCTCGGCATTCTGCTGGATTCGGCGCAGCTCTCAGACAGCGGCTTCTTCGACCTGGTCGAGTTAACGGACAATCCGATTATCGACTCGCACTCCTGTGCTTCTGCGATCTGTCCGCATACCCGTAACATCAGCGATGATCGAATAAGACAAATTGCTCAGAAGGGCGGCGTGATCGGCCTGAGCTTTTTAGCGGCCCTGGTGGGCAGCCGGGCGGATGCCTCCGGAGATGCTGGAAAGGAAGCCCCTTCGGTAGAAGATCTGATGCGGCATTTCGACCATATCATCGATGTGGCCGGAATAGACCATGTAGCCTTTGGTCCCGACTACAGTGCATACAAGACGCCGATTAAGCGGGATCTGTTACAGGGCTATGCCAACCGAGGCCCGTATTTCTGTCAGTTTGACAAGCTGACACCAATGCAGAGTGAAAAGTACCCGGGATGGATTGAAGGTGTGTATTACGGAATTCGAAGCAGCGATTATATCTCCGGGCCTAATACGCATGAGGAGTTTTCCCAGATTATTGATGTGTTGAATGCACACGGGTTGAGTGCGGAAGAAATAGATAAAGTGCTCGGGGCAAATTTGCTGCGGGTTTACAAGGAGGTGATAGGGCAGGCGAATCAGTAGGAATTACAGCTTGCTTGTGCATACGTATACTGATAAAAAAATATAGATATAGCCTCGGAATACAGGCCTTGAATGGATGATTCAAGGCATGAAACGGGTAAATACTGTGTTTTTCAAGAATTAAATAGAGTTTTACTAAAAATTTAGCAACATTTTTTTCTTGACACCTCAATAAACTGGGGCTACACTTTAAGAAATATGAATACGTATTCTTATTATAATGAGTGGATTAGGCGGTCTTTCTGAGCATACCCGCATGGAAGGGGCGTCAAAATATAAGGAGGAGAAAATGAAAAAAACTATTCTGTTAGTTTTGATCTTGGCAGTGCTATTCGGAATGAGTGCATTTGCCGGTGGCCAGCAGGAAGCTGGTGGTGGTGAGGCCTCTG